>JBLMVY010000112.1:0-7904 GCA_050256935.1 Candidatus Levyibacteriota bacterium
AGGATCTGCGGCTCGCCCAGAACCATCGAATCGAGACCGCTCGCGACGCGGAACGCGTGCGTCACCGCGCGCTCGCGCGGCAGCGTGTAGACGTAGGGGTCGAGCGCCGCGCGCGGCAGCCGATGGGCGTCCTCCAGCCAGCGCGCGACTGCCGCCGGGTTGCCGCCGTGGAAATAGACTTCGGTGCGGTTGCAGGTCGACAGGATCGCCGCCTCGCGGACCGCGCCCTGGGTCGTCAGCTCGCGCAGGGCGTCGGACAGGGCATCGGGCGCGAACGTCACCCGCTCACGGACGTCGAGCGGTGCGGTCGTGTGGTTGAGGCCCAGTGTGAAGAGCGCCATGGTCGTCGATAGGTGATGCCGGCCCGCCGCGGGAACAAGCTGCGCCGCGCCGACGCCAGGCATGCGGAGCGGATTTTACCGCAGCCGCACCCCGGCCGGCGAGGACAAGTCATTGATTTTGGTCAACCTGGCGCCACGCCGGCCCGGGCATGGGCCGGGGGGCCGGCCCGCCGCGCGCCGCGACCACCCGCGGCCGGGCGCACACCCAGCAGCTGTCCCAGAACGGGTAGTCGGCGAGGTGCTCGGTCAGATGGGCGCGCAGCGGCAGGCGCAGCAATGCGCGTGCTGTCGCCGCGATTTCGCCGTCGCCCCGCACCGGACGCCAGGCATAACGGGCATCCCAGACCGGCCCGTCGCGACCGCGCAGCCGCGTCACCCGCAGCGCCGCTCGAAAGAGCAGGCCTGCGGCGACGTCCTCCAGATTTCCGCGATGCAGGGCGACCAGCGCTTCGAGACGCCACGGCAGCAGCACCCAGGCCAGGACCTCCCAAAGACCGGAGGCCTCCACCAGGGCGAGTTCCGCGGCCACCCCTGCACCGGTGGGGAAATCGGCAAAGGTCGGCGCTCGATGGCGCGTCACGGCCGCGATTCGATACGCGATTCCGACGGGCGATCCCGCATGTCCGAACATGGAAGAGTTCACGACGGAGGCCTCTCAACGTGATCGGCCCACCGTAGCCAATGCACGTTGCCTGCGACATCGGCCATCCAGCCGAGGCGACGCTGCGGACTGCCGCGCATGGTTGCATTCACGATCCGGCGGAGTAGGATCCCGCAGCGGCACCGACGACCGCTGCGGACCGCCCGATGCGGCGCACGGGAACGGCCGATCACCTGGCCATCGGAACCGAGTGGCGCGACTCCGGCTGCGCACTGCACCACGACAACACGGGGGAGGAAGCATGAGGGAACGCAGTCGACCTGCAGGGGCGCCTGGACCGCAGGATGGCCTGGCTGACTTGCTGCGCGATTCGGAGGAGCTGGCGCTGACAGCCGAGCGCGCCGACCCGCGATCGGCGTATTACCGCGACCCGGGCGGCGCGCCCGGCAGCCGCCGCCGCTTCATGTTCGGCTCGCTGGCGGTCGCGGGGGCCACGGCCGGCATGCCGGGACTGGCACGGGCCAAGGGTTCGCTCGGATCGGAAGAACACGACGTCCCCGCCGACGCGACCAAGACCCCCGGATACCCGCTCGCCGACGAGAGCTACGGCACGCGATCGCAGTTCGAAACGGAGGTCCGGGTCCGCTTCAAGACGGCCACGCCGCTGTCTTCCTGGACCTTCACGCCGCTGCAGAGCGGCCTCGGCATCATGACGCCCTCGGGTCTGCACTTCGAGCGCAGCCACGGCGGCACTGCGGTGATCGATCCGAGCAGGCATTCGTTGTACGTGCACGGCATGGTGCGCTCGCCCAGGAAGTTCTCGATGCGGGACGTCAGGCGCTTTCCGTCGATGTCGAGGACCATGTTCATCGAATGCTCGGGAAACGGCTTGACCGAATGGTCGAAGCCGACGATGAAGACCGTGCAGGGCACGCACGGCCTGACGTCGACGTCCGAGTGGACCGGCGTGCCGCTGCGAACGATTCTCGAGGAGGCGGGCCTCAAGTCCGGCGCCAAGTGGCTGCTGGCCGAAGGCGGCGATGCGGCGGCGATGACGCGCAGCATCCCGATCGAGAAGGCGCTCAAGGACTGCTTCCTGGCCTACGGGCAGAACGGCGAGGCGATCCGCCCCGAACAGGGTTATCCGCTGCGCCTGATGGTGCCCGGCTTCGAAGGCAACATGCACATCAAGTGGCTGCGGCGGATCGAAGTATCCGACGCGCCGTTCATGACCCGCGAGGAAACCTCGAAGTACACGGACCTGATGCCGGACGGAAAGGCCGTCCAGTTCTCGTTCGAGATGGAGGCAAAGTCGGTCATCACGTCGCCCTCCGGAGAGATGATGCTCGACGGCCCGGGCTTCTACGAGATCACCGGCCTCGCGTGGTCAGGACGTGGCAGCGTCCGGCGCGTCGATGTCTCGACCGACGGTGGCAGGACCTGGCGCCAGGCGGCCCTGCAGGGACCGATCATGCCGACATGCCACACCCGCTTCCGCCTGCCGTGGAAGTGGGACGGCAAGGAGGCGATCCTGCAGAGCCGCTGCGTCGACTCCACCGGCTACGTGCAGCCGACGCTCGGGCAGATCATCGCCAAGCGCGGCCTCAACGGCCCGATCGGCTCGATCTATCACCTGAACGCGATCCAGAGCTGGCTCGTCGCGAACGATGGAAAGGTGTCGAATGTCCATTACTACTAGAACCGGCCACCGCGTCGCGATCGCGGTCGTGGTGCTGGCCGCCGCCACCGTCGCAACGATCGATCCCGCTTGCGCAGCCTACGGCTTCGGCACCACGCCGACCGAGGCCGAGCTCGCCGCCTTCACCTCGCCGCTGCCCGACGGGCGTGGATTGCCCGCAGGATCCGGAACGGTTGCCCAGGGTGCTGCGCTCTTCCAGGGACAGTGCGCGTCCTGCCACGGGGACAAGCTGCAAGGGGGCGTCGGCGACCGCCTGGTGGGAGGTCGCGGGTCGCTGGTCAACAACGATCCGAAGAAGGCGCCGATCAAGACGGTCGAGAGCTACTGGCCATACGCGACGACGCTGTTTGACTACATCAAGCGCGCCATGCCACAGACCGCGCCCGGCAGCCTCGGCAACGACCAGGTCTACGCGCTTTGCGCCTACATCCTGTCGGAGGCGAAGATCATCCCCGCCGACAGCACGCTCGACGCGAACTCGCTGCCGAAGGTGAAGATGCCCAATCGCGACGGTTTCGTCCCGGATCGTCGGCCCGAGAAGTTTCCGCCCGCCGCGCAGTCGCCGCACCAGAAGCTGGGACTCGACGGCCCCCTCAAGTAACCGCAGTCGAGCGCATCCAGGCAGGCCGGGTCCAACCCCCAGTCCGTGGCGGGCATCCCGTCACGCCTTGATGAACGCCTGCCGGCTGCCCAGCCAGCGATCGAGGTGCCGCCTCGCCGCTTCCGGATCGGACTTCAGCAATTCGTCGGCCGCATTGCGCGCCTGCTCGATCAGCTCGACGCCGCGCTCCAGATCGGCGAAGCGCAGCAGCGGCACGCCGGACTGGCGCGCCCCCAGGAATTCGCCGGGCCCGCGGATCAGGAGGTCCTGCCGGGCGATCTCGAAACCGTCGGTCGTCTCGTAGATCACCCTGAGCCGCTGCTTGGCGGTGTCGGTCAGCGGCTCCTCGAACAGCAGCACGCAGGTGCTCTCCGCAGCGCCGCGGCCGACGCGACCGCGCAGCTGATGCAGCTGGGCGAGCCCGAAGCGCTCGGCGTGCTCGATGACCATGATCGACGCATTGGGAACGTCGACGCCGACCTCGATCACCGTCGTCGCGACCAGCACGCCGAGGTCGCCGCGGGAGAACGCATCCATCGTCGCGGCCTTCTCGTCGGGCTTCATCCGGCCATGGACCAGTCCGACGGCGATCGGCGACAGCGAGGGATCGCCGTCGGGCGGGGCGGGTGGGGCGTACGCGCGCGTCAGCTCGGCATGCAGCGCGACCGCGGTCTGCAGCTCCAGCTTTTCCGATTCCTCGATCAGCGGGCACACCCAGTACGCCTGCCGGCCCTCGCGGCAGGCCTTGCCGACCCACGCGACGATCTCCGCGCGCCGCCGCTGGCTCACCAGGCGCGTGGTCACCGGCGTGCGACCGGGCGGCATCTCGTCCAGCACCGACACGTCGAGGTCGGCGTAGAAGGTCATCGCCAGCGTGCGCGGGATGGGTGTCGCGCTCATCATCAGCTGATGCGCCTCGCTCATCCCCTTGTCGCGCAGTGCGAGGCGCTGCGCGACGCCGAAGCGATGCTGCTCGTCGATGATCGCGAGTCCGAGCCTCGGCAGCGCGACGCCTTCCTGGAACAGCGCGTGGGTGCCGATCGCAAAGGACGCGGCACCGCTCTCCAGCGCTTCCAGCGCCTGGCGGCGCGCCTTGGCCGGCAGCGAGCCGGAGAGCCACGCGATCTCCACGCCCACGCCCGACAGCCAAGACTGCAGCTTGCGGTAGTGCTGCTCGACCAGGATCTCCGTTGGCGCCATGAACGCCACCTGCTTGCCGCTTTCGATGGCCTGCAATGCCGCGAGCGCGGCGACGATGGTCTTGCCCGAGCCGACGTCGCCCTGCAAGAGCCTCTGCATCGGCACCCCGCGACGCAGGTCGTGGCCAATCTCGTGCCACACGCGCTGCTGCGCCCGCGTCAGCTCGAACGGGACGCGCGCGAGCAGCGCCTGCGTCAGCGCCCCGGTCCCCGTCAGCACCGGGGCGCGGCGCGCCGCGCGCGCCTTGCGGTGCGCCTTGAGCGAAAGCTGCTGCGCCAGCAGCTCGTCGAACTTGACGCGGGTCCACGCCGGATGCGTGCGCTCGTCGAGGGCCTTTTGCGCTGCCGCGGACAGGCGGGGCGGCGGCGCGTGCAGGAAACGCAGGGCGTCGCCGAAGCTCCACAGGTCGCGGCGGCGCAGCAGCGCCTCGGGCAGCACTTCGGCGGTGCGCGCGGCGTCGGCCGCCAGCGCGCGCTCGACCGCCTTGCGCAGAACGTCCTGCGACAGCCCCGCGGTCGTCGGGTAGACCGGCGTCAGGCGGTCGGGCAGCGGCGTGTCGTCGTGAACGACGCGGAACTGCGGATGGACGATCTCGGGGCCGAAGTAGCCGTCGCGCACGTCGCCGTAGACGCGGATGCACGCGCCCTGCGCGAGCGCCTTCTGGTGGCTCGGGTAGAACGAGAAGAAGCGCAGCGTGAGGGTTGCGTCGCCGCGCTCGGTGTCGCGCAGCAGGCAGACGAGCTGCCGGCGCGGCCGGTACTGGATGTCGACGTTGGCGACCACGCCCTCGGTCTGCACCGTCATGCCGGAGCGCACGCGCGCCAGCGGGACTAGGCGGGTGTGGTCCTCGTAGCGAAGCGGCAGGTGCAGCACGAGGTCTTCCTCGCGCAGCACGCCGACGCGCTCGAGCTTGTCGGCAAGCGTCTGGCCGCGATTGCCCGCCGCGTTCCTCGCCGCGGGCGCCGTCGAGGGCCGAGTCATCGGTCCATCCGTCGATCGGTCGATCCGGGAGCCCCGCCCGCTCGGGGCAGCGCGTTACGACCCCTTCGTCTGGTCGAAGGCTTCCCGCCAGCCGGTCTGCGGCGACCCGCCGGGCTGCGCGACGAGCGTCAGCAGCGCGTTGGCCTCGACCTCGATGCGCGCGCCGCGGGGCAGCGCCGCGACCTGGAAGGTCGAGCGTGCGGGATAGGGCGCCTCGAAATACGTCGCCATGATCTCGTTGACCTTGGCGAAATCGCCGAGGTCGACGAGCAGGATCGCGAGCTTGACGATGTCGTTGAGCGACGCATTCGCCGCGGCCAGCACCGCGCGCATGTTCCTGAACACCTGGTGCGCCTGGGCCTCGATCCCCTCGACGATCTGCATCGTCTTCGGATCCAGGGGAATCTGGCCCGACATGTAGAGCATGTCCCCGACGCGGATCGCCTGCGAGTAGGGACCGATCGCGGCGGGCGCGTCGGGGCTGTGGATCACCTGCTTGGTCATTGCTCGCCTCCGTTTTCGTCGCCGCAGTTTAGCAGGGCGCCTTGCCCCTACAATGTCGCCTGCCTACCCCAGCCCGGACCCGCGCCATGACCACCATCACCTGCATCGAAGACCTGCGCGTGCTCGCCAAGCGCCGCGTGCCCCGGATGTTCTACGACTACTGCGATTCGGGCTCGTGGACCGAGGGCACCTACCGTGCCAACGAGGCGGATTTCCGGAAGATCAAGCTGCGCCAGCGCGTCGCGGTCAACCTCGAGAACCGATCGGTGCGCACGACCATGATCGGCGAGGACGTCGCGATGCCGGTCGCGCTGGCGCCGGTGGGTCTCACCGGCATGCAGCACGCCGACGGCGAGATCCTCGCCGCCCGCGCCGCGGAGAAGTTCGGCGTGCCTTTCACGCTGTCGACGATGAGCATCTGCTCGATCGAGGACATCGCGGCGCACACCAAGAGGCCGTTCTGGTTCCAGCTCTATGTGATGCGCGACCGGCCGTTCGCCGAGCGGCTGATCGAGCGCGCCCGTGCCGCGCGCTGCTCGGCGCTGATGCTGACGCTGGACCTGCAGATCCTCGGCCAGCGCCACAAGGACCTGAAGAACGGTCTGACCGCACCGCCCAAGCCGACGATCGCGAACCTGATCAACCTCGCCACCAAGCCGCGCTGGTGCCTCGGCATGCTCGGGACCAAGCGCCGCCAGTTCGGCAACGTCGTCGGGCACGTCGAGGGGGTCGAGAACATGGCCTCGCTCGCGTCGTGGACCAATTCGCAGTTCGATCCCGCCCTCAACTGGGGCGACGTCGAGTGGATCAAGAAGCGCTGGGGCGGCAAGCTGATCCTCAAGGGCATCCAGGACCCCGAGGATGCGCGGCTCGCCGCCGATTCGGGCGCCGACGCGCTGGTCGTCTCCAACCACGGCGGCCGGCAGCTCGACGGCGCCGCCTCGTCGATCGAAGCGCTGCCGGCGATCGTCGACGCCGTCGGCTCGCGCATGGAAGTGTGGATGGACGGCGGCATCCGCTCCGGCCAGGACGTGCTGAAGGCGCTGGCGCTGGGTGCGAAGGGGACGCTGATCGGCCGCTCGTTCATCTACGGCCTCGCCGCGATGGGCGAGGCCGGCGTGACCCGCGCGCTGGAGATCATCCGCAACGAGCTCGACCTGACGATGGCGTTCTGCGGGCGCACCAAGGTGCGCGACATCGATCGCAGCGTGCTGCTGCCGCCGTACGCCTGATGATGCACAGCCGGCGTGCCGCCGCGGCCCTGCGGCGCACGGTTGGCGCGACCGGCCGTCAGAGCGTCCGCAGGAATGCGACCAGGTCGTCCTTCTCCTGCTGCGTGAAGCCGATGCCGAAGCGCGTGTCGTAGAACTCGACGACGGCTTCGAGATCCTTCGCGAAGCCGTTGTGGAAATACGGCGCGCGGCCGGCAAGGCCGCGCAGCACCGGCCCCTTGAAGCGGCCGATGTCCGTCCACTTGCCGGTGACGAGCGCGCGGCCGGGATCGCTGGTCTGGATGGTCTCGCCGGTCGTGTTGTTCTGCAGCGTGTACAGCGGCAGGTCGGGCGTGCGCCGCGATGCGTCGGCGATGCCGATGTCGAGCGGGACCGGGGTCGAATGGTCGCCGGCGCCGGGCGCATCGTGGCAGGTCGTGCAGGTGCCGTGGATCACCGGCAGCTTGAGATCGTCGTTCAGGCCCTTGACCCCGGTGATGGCGATCGGCTTGGCGTCGAACAGGCGCTCGCCGCGCGCCACCGCGGCCCGGGCGTCGCTGCGGTCGATCCGCTCGCCCGGATCGGGGGCCTGGTGGCCGACGACGTCCCAGCTCGCGTAGAGGGTGAAGACGTTCGGATCGAAAGGCGCCCCGCTTTGGTAGTCGCCGGCCAGCACGTCGTTGATGCCGAAGTGGAACGGCATGGCGCTCAGCGCGATCGGCCCGCCCAGCGCGCCGCGCGCCGTCAGCCGCCCGGCCGCGTCGTC
>JBLMVY010000113.1:0-3800 GCA_050256935.1 Candidatus Levyibacteriota bacterium
CCGCGGACACCGCGGGCTGCTCGGCGGCCGTCGCGGCAAGCGCGCGCTCGAACGCGTGGCGGACGAACTGGTGGATCGCGCCGGAGTCGCGGAAGCGCACCTCGGTCTTCTGCGGGTGCACGTTGACGTCGACCCGCCGCGGATCGAGCGTGAGCCAGAGCGCGTAGGCGGGCTGGCGGTCGTGGTGCAGGACATCGCGATACGCTTCGCGCAGCGCGTGCGCCAGCACGCGGTCGCGCACGTAGCGGCCGTTGACGAAGACGTACTGCATCGACGGGCCGTCGGCCGCGTAGGCCGGGCGCACCGCGAATCCCGTCAGCTGCACCTCGCCGCCGTCGGCGTCGACCGGGGCCGCATGCAGCGCGAAGGCGTCGCCGAGGAGCGCCTCGATGCGCGCGCGCCGCCCGGCGGCCTGGAGGCGCCGCGTCGCGCGCCCGTTGTGGGTCAGCGTGAACCCGGCTTCGCAGTGCGCAAGCGCGATCCGCCGAAACGCCTCGTCGCAATGCGCCCATTCGGTCGCCTCGGTGCGCAGGAACTTGCGCCGCGCCGGCGTGTTGAAGAAGAGCTCCTCCAGGGTCACCGTGGTGCCCGCGGCGAGCGCGGCCGGCGTCACCGGCCCGACGCTGCCGCCCTCGACCTCGATGCGCCATGCGTGCGGCTTCGACGCCGCGCGCGAGGCGATCGACAGCCGCGACACCGACGCGATCGACGCCAGCGCCTCGCCGCGAAAGCCCAGCGTCGCGATCGCCTCGAGGTCGACGACGGTCGAGATCTTCGATGTCGCGTGGCGGCCAATGGCCAGCGGCAGGTCCTCGCGCTCGATGCCCGCACCGTTGTCGGCGACGCGAATCCTCTTGACGCCGCCACCGGCGACGTCGACGTCGATCTGCGTCGCCCCGGCGTCGAGGGCGTTCTCGAGCAGTTCCTTCAACGCAGCCGCCGGGCGCTCGACGACCTCCCCCGCCGCGATCTGGTTGATCAGCAGGTCCGGCAGCGTGCGGATCGCCGTCATCTCAGCGGCGCACGGCCGTCCGAAGCCGCTGACGCCCCCTCCGGGGGCAGCGAGCGCAGGCGAGCGTGGGGGTCGTCATCTCAGCGGCGCACGGCCGTCCGAAGCCGCTGAGCGCCCCCATCGGGGGCAGCGAGCACGAGCGAGCGTGGGGGGCCGTCATCCGCGCAGCGCCTGCGCCCAGCGCGCGTAGACGTCGTCGGCGACCGCCTGCAGCGCGCCGATGCGGGTGGGCAGGTCGCGCAGGATCTCGCCGCGCGGCTGCAGCGACGGCAGCGTGGGGGCCGCGATCTCGGCCGCGGCGATGTCGCACCAGGTCTCGACCAGGGCAGGCGTCATCTCGACGTGGCACTGCAGGCCGAGGTGGATGCCGTCGACGATGAACCCCTGGTTCGGATTGAAGGCATTGGCGAGCACCCGTATCGCGCCCTGCGGCAGCGCGAACACCTCGCCGTGCCACTGGAACGCGGTGAAGCGCGGGCGGCCGCCGAACCAGTCCCGGCGCGATGCCGGATCGGGCGCGTCGACGTCGATCCAGCCGATCTCGGGCATCGCCGTGCGCTCGACACGCGCGCCCAGCGCCTGCGCGAGCAGCTGGCCGCCGAGGCAGTGGCCGATCACCGGCACCCCGCACGCGATCGCGCGGCGCAGCAGGTCCGACAGCGGCGCGATCCAGGGCAGCGGATCGGTCACGCTCATCGGTCCGCCCATCATGCCGATGCCGGAGTACGCGAGCGGGTCGAGCGGCACGCTCGCGCCCTCGTCGATGGCGACGAGTCGCCAGTCGAGCGCATGCCGGTCGAGCCAATCCGCAAGATACGCGGGGCCCTCGGAGGACGAGAAGCGGAAGATCGCAACCGGCTTCACGCAACACCCGGCACGGGCATTCCGGCCTCCGCGCTAGAAGCCGCGCGAGATGCGCGCGTAGGCCGAATGATTGTGGATCGATTCGAAGTTCTCGGCCTCGACCGCGTACGCGGCGATGCGCGGGTCGGCGGCCAGGCGCAAGGCGACCCCGCGCACCAGGTCTTCGACGAAACGCGGATTGTCGTAGGCGCGCTCGGTCACGTACTTCTCGTCGGCGCGCTTGAGGATGCCGTAGAGCTCCGACGATGCCTCGTCCTCGGCGACGCGCAGCAGTTCAGAGACCGACACCGGCTCCCGGGGCTGGACGACGATCGTGACCAGCGAGCGCTGGTTGTGCGCGCCGTAGTCGGAAATCTCCTTCGAGCAGGGGCAAAGCGAAGTCACCGGCACCGACACGGCGATCGTCGACGCGAACCGTCCGTCCGATATCTCGGCGGTCAGGCGCAGGTCGTAGTCGAGCAGGCTCGCGACCCCGGAGATCGGCGCGATCTTGCGCACGAAATACGGGAAGGCGAGCTCGATGCGCCCTCCGGGCGCGTCGAGGCGTTCGACCAGGTCCTGCGCGAGTTCGCGCAGGCCGGCGACCGTCAGCGGCGGGGCGCCGGGCAGGGCGCGTTCCTCGAGCAGGGCAACCAGCCGCGACATGTGCGTGCCCTTGCGGTCCTCTGGCAGGGCGACGTAGACGTTGCAGGTCGCGACGATCGTGTGCGCGACGCCGTCGCCGTCGGCGAAAGGCAGCGGATAGCGCAGGCCCTTGATGCCGACCTGGTCGATCGCGATTCGCCGCTCGTCGCGACTGGATTGGATGTCGGGAATCGGCATCAGCCGGCCGGGAGTTTCGGGTCGGTTCATGGGTCCAAGTTTGCCACAGGCCGCCTGCCCCTCAGGCGGCGGGTTTCGCCCACGCGCCGGGCTTGCGCTGCCCGAAGCGCGCGTGGATCGACGCCGCGATGCCCTTGGCGTCGAGACCCACGTGGGCGAGCAGGAAAGCGGGGTCGCCGTGGTCGATGAAACGGTCGGGCAGGCCGAGGTGCAGCATCGGGATGCTCACGCCCTCGGCCGCGAGCAACTCGGCGACGCCGCTCCCGGCACCCCCGGCGACGACATTCTCCTCGACCGTCACCAGCGCGTCGTGGGTCTCGGCCAGCCTGCGCACCAGATCGGCGTCGAGCGGCTTGACGAAGCGCATGTTCGCGACGCTCGCGTCCAGCTCCTCCGCCGCGGCGAGCGCCGGATGGAGCAGCGAGCCGAAGGCCAGGATCGCGATCCGGTGGCTGCGCCGCTTCGCCTCGCGCCGCATCTCGCCCTTGCCCACCGGCAGCGGCAACAGCGACGGATCGATCGCGACACCCGGGCCGGCTCCGCGCGGATAGCGCACCGCGGCCGGCGTGTCCATCTTGAACGCGGTGGTCAGCAGCTGACGGCACTCGTTCTCGTCGGCAGGCGCCATCACCGTCGTGTTCGGCAGGCAGCGCAGGTAGGTGAGGTCGAAGGCGCCGATGTGCGTCGGACCGTCGGCGCCGACGATGCCGGCGCGGTCGATCGCGAACATCACCGGGAGATTCTGCAGCACGACATCGTGGATCACCTGGTCGTAGGCGCGCTGCAGGAACGTCGAGTAGATGGCGACGACCGGCTTCATGCCTTCGCAGGCGAGCCCCGCCGCGAACGTCACCGCGTGCTGCTCGGCGATGCCGACGTCGAAATAGCGCTCCGGGAACTGCTGCGAGAACTCGACCAGCCCCGAACCCTCGCGCATCGCCGGGGTGATGCCGACCAGGCGCCGATCCACGCGCGCCATGTCGCACAGCCAGTCGCCGAATATCCGGGTGTAGGTCGGCGCGCCGCCGGCCTTCGCGACGATGCCGACCGCCGGATCGAACTTCGACACGCCGTGATAGAGGATCGGATCCTCCTCGGCGCG
>JBLMVY010000114.1:0-7964 GCA_050256935.1 Candidatus Levyibacteriota bacterium
CCGAACGCCAGAAGGACGACGTAGGCGACGGTGGAGGCGCGGTTCTTCATCAGGCCGTCCTGCCGAACAGGCCGGCCGGGCGCCAGATCAGCACCACGACCATGATCAGGAAGACGACTACGTTGGACGCCTCGGGATAGATCACCTTGGTCAGGCCCTCGACCATGCCGAGGACCAGACCGCTGACGATCGCGCCCAGGATCGACCCCATGCCGCCGATCACGACGACGGCGAAGACGACGATCACCAGCGAGGAGCCCATCAGGGGCGTGATCTGCACCACGGGCGCGGCCAGGACGCCTGCCAGCGCCGCCAGGCCGATGCCGGCACCGTAGGTGGCCATCACGATCAGCGGCACGTTGGTGCCGAAGGCCTGGACCAGGTGGGGGTTCTCGGTCGCCGCGCGCAGCGTGGATCCCAGCCGCGTGCGCTCGATGACGAACCAGGTGGTGAAGCAGATGACGAGCGAGGCGAGGATCACCCAGCCCCGGTAGACCGGCAGGATCATGAACCCGAGGTGGAATACGCCCTGGAGCCCCGCCGGCGGCGGATAGTTCTGGCCCGAGGAGCCGAAGTAGTAGCGCATCACGCCTTCGCCGATCAGCGCCAGGCCGAAGGTCAGCAGCAGGCCGTACAGCGGGTCGAGCTGGTACAGGCGGCGCAGCAGCAACCGCTCCAGCACGATGCCCAGCGTGCCGATGACCAGCGGCGAGAGGACGAGCGCCAGCCAGTAGTTGATGCCGAAGATCTCCAGCCCGAGATAGGCGGCGTAGGCGC
Organism: Candidatus Levyibacteriota bacterium; assembly: GCA_050256935.1. Taxonomy (GTDB): domain Bacteria; phylum Pseudomonadota; class Gammaproteobacteria; order Burkholderiales; family Casimicrobiaceae; genus VBCG01. Next base: position 778 of record JBLMVY010000114.1, read on the forward strand.
CGAGCATGTAGAACGCGCCATGGGCGAAGTTCACCACGCCCAGCAGGCCGAAGATCACCGCCAGGCCCAGGCTGAGCATGGCGTAGAACGAGCCGTTGACCAGGCCCAGCATCAGCTGGCCCAGGATCACCGGCAACGGGTAACCGAAGATCTCGGTCATGGGCGATCGGGTTCACTGCCGCACCGCGGAGGCTGTCCGCGGCGCGGCGTGGTCACGTCACTTGGCGTACTTGCACAGCCCCGTCATCGGGCCATAGGCCTCGTCGGCCGTCAGGGTCCTGAGGACCTTGTAGTAGTCCCAGGGATACTTCGACTCCGCGGGCGTCTTGACCTGCATCACGTACTGGTTGTGCATCATCAGGCCGTCGGCCCGGATGTAGCCGTCCTTGGCGAAGAAGTCGTTGATCTTCATCTTCTTCATCTCGGCCATCACCTTGTCCGAGTCGGTCGAGCCGACCGCCTTGACCGCCTGCAGGTAGTGCATCACCGCCGAGTAGTAGGCGGCCTGGTTCATCGTCGGCTCTTTCTTCGTGATCGCGAAGTAGCGCTTGGACCAGGCGCGGGTCTCGTCGTTGAGATCCCAGTACCAGCCGGTGGTGAGGATCAGGCCCTGCGCGGCCTGCAGTCCCAGGCCGTGGATGTCGGTGATGAACGCCAGCAGCGCCGCCGGACGCATGGTCTTGGTCAGGCCGAATTCCTGCGCGGCCTTGAGCGAGTTCGTGAAGTCCCCGCCGGCATTGGCGAGACCCAGGACTTGCGCGCCCGAGGCCTGGGCCTGCAGCAGGTAGGACGAGAAGTCGGAGGTCGACAGGGGCACGCGAACCTCGCCCAGCACCTCGCCGCCGCTGGCCTTGACGACCTTGCTCGCGGCGTCGCGCAGTTGCGTGCCGAAAGCGTAGTCGGCAGTCAGGAAGAACCACTTCTTCCCGCCCTGCTTCACGATCGTCGACGCCGTGCCGTTGGCGAGACCGGTCGTGTCGTAGGCGTAGTGCACGGTGTACGGCGTGCAGTCCTCGTTGGTCAGCGACGCGCCCGCGGCGCCGATCGAGATGAAGGGCACCTTCTTCGCCAGCGCGACCTTGGACATCGCGATGTTCACGCCGGTGTTGGAGCCGCCCAGCACCATGGTCACGCCGCCCTGGTCGGCCCATTCGCGGAACTTCGCCGCGCCGATGTCGGGCTTGTTCTGGTGGTCGCTGCTGATGAACTCGATCTTCTTGCCCAGCACGCTGCCGCCGAAATCGGCGATGGCCATCTTGGCAGCCTGCACGCCGCCTTCCCCGATCACGTCGGAATACAGACCCGACATGTCGTCGATGTCGCCGATCACGACCTGATTGCCGGCGGCGTGCGCGGCGGATGCGGCCAACGATGCGCCCAGCGCGAATGCGCAGGCCGCCGCGATCTTGCTGAATTTCATGGTGTGTCTCCTGGTCATGGGATGGAAAGGGTAGGCAATGAGCGCATGGGTCGTTCCGATGCGGGCGGCGCTCAAACGCCCAGGTACTCGTGCAGGTTGGCCATGCGTTCCGGCAGCTCGGCCTGGGTGAAGCGCTGGATTACCTGCCCGTGCTCGACGACGAGGAAGCGGTCGGCCAGCGGAGCGGCGAAGCTGAAGTTCTGCTCCACCATCAGGATCGTGAAGCCCTGGGCACGCAGCGCGGTGACCGTCTCGGCGAGCTTCTGCACGATCACCGGCGCCAACCCTTCCGAGATCTCGTCCAGCAGCAGCAGCCGCGCGCCGGTACGCAGGATGCGCGCGACCGCCAGCATCTGCTGCTCGCCACCGGACAGCCGCGTGCCCTGACTGGCGGCCCGCTCGCGGAGGTTCGGAAACATCGCATAGATCTGCTTGACGCTCATGCCGCCGGGGGCCAGCACGGGCGGCAGCAGCAGGTTCTCCTCGGCCGACAGGCTGGCGAAGATGCCGCGCTCCTCCGGGCAGTATCCCACGCCGCGGCGCGCGATCCGGTGCGTGGGCATGTCGATGGTCTCGACACCCTGCACCTTGACGCTGCCCTTGCGGGTGCCGATGAGCCCCATGATTGCACGCAGCGTGCTCGTGCGACCGGCGCCGTTGCGCCCCAGCAGCGTGACGATCTCGCCCTCGTCGACGTGGAAGTCCATGCCGTGGAGCACGTGCGACTCGCCGTACCAGCCGTGCAGGCCGCGAACCTCGAGGAAGGGCGCGGCCATCAGTGCGCACCCCGCAGCTGGGTCTGCGCGCTGCCCATGTACGCCTCGATCACCGCCGGATTGCGGCTGACCTCCTCGTACGGTCCTTCGGCCAGCGTGCTGCCACGCTGGAGCACGGTGATCGTGTCGGCAATGCTGGAAACCACCTTCATGTTGTGCTCGACCATCAGCACCGTGCGATGCGCGGCGACCTTCTTGATCAGCGCCCGCGTGCGATCGACGTCCTCCGTGCCCATCCCCTGCGTCGGCTCGTCGAGCAGCATGAGGGAGGGGTCCATCGCCAGCGTCGTGGCGATCTCCAGCGCCCTCTTGCGGCCGTAGGCGAGCTCCACCGCCGTGCGCGCGGCATAGGCATCGAGATCGACCTCGCGAAGCAGTTCCAGCGCGCGCCCGTTGAGCACGTCCAGGCTGCGCTCGGGCTTCCAGAAGTGAAACGACGTCTTCAGTGCGCGCTGCAGCGCGACGCGCACGTTCTCCAGAACCGTCAGGTGCGGGAACACCGACGAGATCTGGAAGGAGCGGATCACGCCACGCCTTGCCACGTGCGCCGGCGACTCGCCGGTGATGTCGTGACCCTCGAACAGGATCTGACCGCTCGTCGGCACGAGGAACTTGGTCAGCAGGTTGAAGCAGGTCGTCTTGCCGGCACCGTTGGGCCCGATGAGCGCATGAATCGTGCCGCGACGTACTTTCAGGTTGACCTCGGATACGGCGACGAAGCCCTTGAATTCCTTCGTCAGCGCGCGGGTCTCGAGAATGATGTCGTCGGCCATGCCTGGCAGCGGGTCGTGTTCGATTGTGCAGAGCCGCAGGACGCAGCGGGCTCGGCGACGCAGTCGGACGCCCCCGACGCGTCGCCGGGCGCAGCGTAGCACATCGTGACGCGCTCGGACGGGGGAAAGCCGGGCCGGTCTGAGGCTGGGGTGGCCCCGGGCAGGCTCCGGGGCGGCCCGCCCGCGCCCGGATCAGCCACCCGTTGCGGGCGACCGCGCCTCGAGTGTGAAATTGGTCGGGGTGAGAGGATTCGAACCTCCGACATCTTGCTCCCAAAGCAAGCGCGCTACCGGGCTGCGCTACACCCCGAACGCAGCCATTATGCCACCCGCGGTCTCTGCAGCCGCGGTGTCGGGCGGACGCCGGTGTGCTGGCAAGTCCTTCGGCGCGGAACTTACCGGGTGCTGATAATCTCGTACGGCTGGAACCTCACCCGGGCGCCCTGCCGCAGCGCGCAGTACCGCGACCCACCCCTTCCGTCACCAAGGATTCCCCCATGACTGCACCCCGAGACGTCGTCGTGATCGTCGGCAGCCTCCGCAAGGAATCGTTCAGCCGCAAGATGGCCAACGCGCTGCGCGAGCTCGCGCCTGCCTCCCTGAAGCTCGAGATCGTCGACATCGGCCAACTGCCGCATTACAACCAGGACCTGGACGACGGCAGCCCCCCGTCCGAATGGACGGCCTTCCGCGCCCGCGTGGCGAAGGCGGACGCGGTGCTGTTCGTCACGCCCGAGTACAACCGCTCGGTGCCCGGGGTCCTGAAGAACGCGATCGACGTCGGATCGCGCCCCTACGGCAAGAGCGCGTGGAGCGGCAAGCCCGCCGGCATCGTCAGCGTGTCGCCGGGGAACCTGTCGGCTTTCGGCGCCAACCACGCCCTGCGGCAGTCGCTGGTGTTCCTCAACATGCCGGCGATGCAGCAGCCCGAGGCCTACATCGGCGGCGCGGCGGCGCTGTTCGACGCGCAGGGCAAGCTCGTCAACGACTCGACGCGCGACTTCCTGAAGAAGTTCGTCGATGCGTTCGCGGCATGGGCCGAGAGGAACGCGCCGAAGGCGTGATCAGCGCCCGAGCTTGCGGATGACGGCGAGCGCCTCGTCGATGGCGTGCGCGCCGTCGCCGGACTCGATCGCATGCGCGACGCAGCCGTGCAGATGGTGCTCGAGCAGCTTCATCCCCAGCGCGTCGAGCGCGGAGCGGACGGCCGCGACCTGCGTCAGCACGTCGACGCAGTAGCGGTCCTCCCCGATCATCCTGCCGATGCCGCGGATCTGGCCCTCGATCCGGTTCACCCGCGCCGCGAGCGCCTTGGCGTCTTCCGCCGAACGCGGCACGGCCGGATGCATCGGATGCCCGCAGGCGTCGCAGGCATCCGCGATCGCCGCATCGGCGACGTCGCCCGCCGCTCCAGCCGCGGCCGGCGCCGGATCAGCCGCCGACGTCATAGCCGGCATCGCGGATCGCCGTGCCCAGCGCGGCGACGTTGGTGCGCGCCGGATCGAAGGTCACCGTCGCCGCGCCCGGCTGCAGCGTCACCGCCGCGTCCGATACGCCGGGGACGGCCTTCAGCACCCGCGTGACGCTGGCCACGCAGCCCTGGCAGGTCATGCCCTGCACGTCGAGCTTCACCGTTTCCATTCAATGCTCCTCTAGCAGATCTAGCGGTTGGGTCGGAAGCGCCGCAGGAGCAGCGCGTTGCTGACGACGGACACCGAGCTCATCGCCATCGCTGCACCCGCGATCACCGGATTGAGCAGGCCGAAGGCCGCGAGCGGAATGCCGAGCACGTTGTAGCCGAAGGCGAAGAACAGGTTCTGCCGGATCTTGCCGCGCGTCGCGCGCGACAGCAGGATCGCGTCGACGACCGCACCCAGGTCGTCGCGGACGATGGTGACATCGGCCGCCTCGATGGCGATCGCCGACCCCGCGCCGATGGCGAAGCTCACGTCGGCCGCAGCCAGCGCCGGGGCGTCGTTGACGCCGTCGCCGACCATGCCCACGGTCCGGCCCTGCGCCTGCAGGCCGCGAATGGCCTGCGCCTTCTCGGAAGGCGTCATGCCGCCGCGGTGATCGACGATGCCGACCTGGCCGGCGATCGCGGCGACGGTTGCCGGGTTGTCGCCCGACATCATCACCACGTCGACGCCATGGGCGGCGAGCCGCGCGATCGCGCTGGCGGAGGTCGGCCGCACGCGGTCGGCCAGCGCGATGAGTCCTGCCAGCGCTCCGTCGATCGCGACCGCGACGACCGTGTCCCCCGTCGCGCGCAGCGCATCGGCCTCGCGCGATTCGATCGCGACGCCCTCGTCGGCCAGGAACTGCAGCGATCCGACGAGCGCGGGCCGGCGCTCGGCGCCGACGCGCCCGCGCGCGCCACGACCCGGCACCGAGGCGAATTCCGCGACCGCCGGCAGCGCCAGCCCCCGGTCGTTCGCATGGGCGACGATCGCCTGCGCCAGCGGATGCAGCGTCCGCTGCTCCAGCGCCGCGGCGATCGCGAGCACGTCGTCGGGCGCCGCCGCGCCGAGGCCTTTCAGCTGCGTCACCGCGGGCGTGCCGGCGGTGACCGTGCCGGTCTTGTCGACGACCAGGGTCGTCAGGCGGCCGGCGTTCTCCAGCGCGACGGCATTGCGGATCAGCACGCCGAGCTGCGCGCCGCGCCCGGTGCCGACGATGATCGCCGTAGGTGTCGCGAGACCCAGCGCGCAGGGGCAGGCGATCACCAGCACCGCGACGGCGTTCACCAGCGCCACCGCCGGGTCGCCGACGATCCACCAGGCGATGAAGAAGGTCGACAGCGCGATCGCGACGACGACCGGGACGAACACGCCCGACACGCGGTCGGCGAGCTTCTGGATCGGCGCCTTGGTGCCCTGCGCCTCGCCGACCAGGCGCACGATGCCCGCGAGCAGCGTCGCGCCGCCGACGCCGGTGGCCCGGCAGCGCAGGAAACCGCCGTGATTGAGCGTGCCCGCGTAGACCCTGGCATCGGCGGCCTTGGCCACCGGCAGGCTCTCCCCGGTCAGCATGCTCTCGTCGACCGACGATGCGCCGTCGACGACCACGCCGTCGACCGGCACCGCCTCGCCCGCCCGCACCACATAGCGGTCGCCGACCTTCACTTCGGCGAGCGCCACGTCGACGGTCTCGCCGTCGCGCTCGACGTGGGCGATGGAAGGCTGCAGGCGGAGCAGTCCTTCGAGCGCAGCGGAGGTGCGCGCCTTCGCGCGCGCTTCGAGCGCCTTGCCGAGCAGCACCAGCGTGATGATCGCCGCCGACGCCTCGAAATAGACGTGCTGGTGCAGCCCGAGAACGGTGACGACCGCGCTGAACGTCCAGGCGATCGACGTGCCCAGCGCGATCAGCACGTCCATGTTCGCGCCGCCGCCGCGCAGCGCATGCCACGCGCCGACGTAGAAACGGCGCCCGATCGCGAACTGCACCGGCGTGGCCAGTGCGAACTGCAGCCAGCGCGGCAGCAGGTCCTCGTGCCCCTGGGTCATGCCCGGCACCAGCATCGCGACCATCTGCAGCAGCAGCGGCGCCGTCAGTGCGACGGCGATGGCGAGCTCGCGGCGCAGCGCCCGCCACGCGGTCTCGCGGCGCGACGACTCGAGCTCGCGCTCCGCCTCCTCGTCGATCCTCACACGCGCACCGTAGCCCGCACGGGCGACCGCGGCGAGCAGCGCATCGACGTCGGCGCGTGCCGGATCGTAATGGACGCTCGCGGATTCGGTGGCGAAATTGACGGCGGCCTCGACCCCGTCGATGCGGTTGAGGACCTTCTCGATCCGCGTCGCGCAGGCGGCGCAGGTCATGCCCTCCAGCGCGAGGTAGGCACGGGCGTCGAGGCTGCAGGTCTCGCCTGCGACTGCCGCTCCGCCCGCCCCCTCGCCGGCCGTGCGGACCGGCGCGCTTGCGCCGGGAAGGGCATCCCGCTGCCTGACACTGGCGTCCATCGAGTAAGGCTATACCCCGTGAGGGTATATGTCAACATACCCTGGCTAGGTATGTGAACCACCCTGGCCGAGCCGCCGGCCCCGCACGGCCCCGCCGTCGCCCCGCCGTCGCCCCGGCATCACCCGGCTTCGGCACCCGGATCCCGCCCGCCCGCAGCGGATCAGGCTTCGGGCTTGAGCTGGGGGAACAGGACGACGTCGCGGATCGACGGGCTGTCGGTCAGCAGCATGACCAGGCGGTCGATGCCGATGCCCT
>JBLMVY010000115.1:0-4026 GCA_050256935.1 Candidatus Levyibacteriota bacterium
GCGGGCATCGGCGGCTTCGGCGGGCTGATCGAGATCGGCAAGCGCTTCCGCGAGCCGGTGCTGGTCGCCGGCACCGACGGCGTAGGCACGAAGCTCAGCCTCGCGTTGCGCCTCGGACGCCACGACACCATCGGCATCGACCTCGTCGCGATGAGCGTCAACGACATCCTGGTGCAGGGCGCCGAGCCGCTGTTCTTCCTCGACTATTTCGTCTGCGAGCGGCTCGACGTCGACGTCGCGGCCAAGGTCATCGAAGGCATCGCCAAGGGCTGCGAGATGGCCGGATGCGCGCTGATCGGGGGCGAGACCGCCGAGCATCCCGGGACCTTCCCCAAGGGCGAGTACGACCTGGCGGGGTTCGCGGTAGGCGTCGTCGAGAAGAGCGCGATCATCGACGGCCGGAGCATCGCGCCCGGCGACCGCCTGATCGGGCTCGCCTCCAGCGGCCCGCATTCGAACGGCTATTCGCTGGTCCGCAAGATCATCGCCGTCGCCAACGCCGACCTGCACGCCCCGATCGCCGGTCCCGCGGCGACGGGCGATGCGCCCGCCGCCCCGACGCCCGCGCCGCGCTTGCGCACGCTGGGCGATGCCCTGCTCGCGCCGACGCGGATCTACGTCAAGCCGGTGCTGGCACTCGCCGCGCGCCTGCCCGTCAAGGGCATGGCACACATCACCGGCGGCGGCCTGGTCGAGAACGTGCCGCGGATGCTCGCCGACGGACTCCAGGCACGGCTCGAGCGCGCGAAATGGCCCCGTCCTGCGGTCTTCGACTGGCTGCAGGAGCACGGCAACGTCTCCGACGCCGAGATGCACCGGGTGTTCAACTGCGGCATCGGCATGGTGATCGCGATGGCGGCGGCCGATGCCGGCGCGGCAATCGCCATGCTGAACGACGCGGGCGAGCGGGCCTTCGACATCGGCGAAGTCGTCGCGCGTCCGGAAGGCGAAGCGGCCGCGATCGTGGTCTGACGCGCGAGCGCCAGCCCGACGCCGCGATCATGCCGCCTGCGCGCATCACCGTTCTCATCTCCGGACGCGGCTCCAACCTGGTCGCGCTGATCGACGCGGTCGCGGCCGGGACGATCGCCGGCGCGATCACCCAGGTGATCAGCAACCGGCCCGGCGCGCCGGGGCTCGACCACGCGGCGAAGGCCGGCATTCCGACCCGGGTCGTCGACCACAAGGCCTATGCCTCCCGCGCAGCGTTCGAGGCCGACCTCGCCGCCGCGATCGACGAAGGCAAGCCCGACCTCATCGTCCTTGCCGGCTTCATGCGGGTGCTGGGTGCCGATTTCGTGCGCCGCTACGAAGGCCGGATGCTGAACATCCATCCTTCGCTGCTGCCCGCCTATCCGGGCCTCGACACCCACCGGCGTGCACTTGCCGACGGCGCGAAGCGCCACGGCTGCAGCGTGCATTTCGTCACCGCGACCGTCGACGGCGGACCGATCGTCGGCCAGGCGGAAGTGCCGGTGCTGCCCGGGGACGACGAGTCGACCCTGGCGGCGCGGGTGCTCGAGGCCGAGCACCGGCTGCTGCCGGACGTCGTCGCCCGCTACTGCGACGGCCGCCTCGTGCTCGACCGCGGCCGCGCGCGCGTCGTCGACGCCGCGCCTGCGGGCGGACGCTCCTAGCCTTGGGCGCAGGCGCGCCAACGCCCGAACTCCGCGCAGGGCGCCGGGTCTTTCCAGGGATGGCTACCGTCAACTCGCAGCGAGCGCGCCCGTCCGCACCCGCGGAGGCCGCCAACGACCGCGACATCCCCGAATCGCGCCGGCGTTCCCGCCTGCGCCCCGCGCTGTGGGTCGCCCTTGCGCTGTCGGTCGCGGTGCACACCCTGTGGTCGCTGTGGCCCACCCGCGACATCACCGTGCCATCGGCCCCGGTGCTGACGGCAACCCTGAAGGAGATGCCGCCGCCCCCGCCGGCAGCCGCACCCGAGCCACCGCCCAAGCCGGCGCCACAGCGTCCGGCACGCGCCGCCCCGCGCACGCCGACGATCGCGGCGCGCGCACCCTCCCCCGTGGCCCTGCCGCCTGCCGTCGAATCCCCGCCGAGCGAGGCCCAGGGCAGCGCCGCCGCCGGCGCGCAGGACGCATCGGCAGACGCCGGTGAGGGAAGCGCCGCGGCCGAAGCTGCGCCATCATCGACCGCGCCGCCGATCGCGCTGCCGCCGCGCGTCGACCTCGCCTACAAGGTGTATCTGGGCAAGCAGGGGTTCATGATCGGCGACGCCACCTATCGCTTCGAGCACGACGGGGACCGCTACCGGATCGCCACGGTCGGTCAGGCGCGCGGCCTCGCCGCGCTGATCGTGCACGGCACCGGAATCGTCGAGAGCCGCGGCATCATCACGCCCGCGGGATTGAAGCCGATCGAATTCGCGATCCAGCGCGGGAGCGCCGAGCGGCGCGAGGTCGCCTATTTCGACTGGGACGGGCAGACGGTGTCGCTCAACAACGGCGAGACCGCGGACTTCACCGCACCCGCGTTCGATCCGCTGACCATCCTCTGGCAGCCGTATTTCTCGCCGCCGACGGGGGAGCGCGAGATCACGTTCAGCATCGCGACGACGCGCAAGGTGGTCCGCTACACGCTGTCCCGCGAAGCCGACGAGACGCTCGCCTGGACCCAGGGCAACGTCCACACCCAGCGCTGGCACCGCAGGAGCGACGACGGCAAGACCGAAGCCTGGTTCTGGCTCGCCCCCTCGCTCCATTACATTCCGGTCAAGATGCGCGTCACCCAGACCTCGCGCGGTACCGTCGAGGCCCGGCTCGACGCGATCCGCGTCGACGACAGCTATGCGGGGTTCCACGAGGATCCCTCGGGCCCGACGCCCCCGCCTCCCCCGCGCGCGCAGCCGCGCAGCCCGTTCAACGACATGACCGGATCATGAGCCTGCGCCGCAGCCAGCTCGCGGCGCTCGCTGCGGCGATCGAGCGCGTCGCGCGCCTCGACGCCCCGGCCGACGCCGCGATGACGGCGTTCTTCCGCGCCCATCCCGGGATGGGCTCCCACGACCGGCCGTGGATCGCCGACGGGGCGTTCGCCTACCTTCGCCGCAAGCGCTCGCTCGAGGCGATCGCGCAGACCGACGACCCGCTGCTGCTGGCGCTTGCCACCCTCGTTCGCGAATTCCGCCACTCGGTGCGCGACCTCGACGACGCGCTGAAGGTGTCCGAGCGTGAATGGCTCAACGCCTTCAAGGCGCGGATGCACGAGCCGCTGCCCGAAGCGGTCGCGGCCGACCTCCCCGACTGGCTGTGGGAACGACTGGGCACCGTTCTGGGCGCCGACGAGCGTGCGGCACTGGCGCGCGCCTGGCAGATGCCCGCACCCCTGGACCTGCGCGTCAACGCGATGAAGTCCACGCGCGAGGCGGCGCTCGCCGCGCTGGCGGCCGAAGGCCTGCCGGTGACGGCGACGCCTTTCGCGCCGCAGGGGCTGCGCATCGCGGGCCGGCCGTCGCTCGCGCGCCACCCCTGGCTCGCCGACGGGCGCATCGAGGTCCAAGACGAAGGCAGCCAGCTCGTCGGGGTGCTGGTGGCGCCGCGGCGCAGCGACATGGTCGTCGATTTCTGTGCGGGCGCCGGCGGCAAGACGCTGCTGCTGGGCGCGATGATGCGTTCGCAGGGACGGCTGTACGCCTTCGACACCTCGGCGAAGCGCCTTTCCCGCCTGACCCCGCGCCTCGCGCGCTCGGGGCTGTCGAACGTGCACCCGCAGGTGATCGCCCACGAGCGCGACGCCAAGGTGAAGCGCCTCGCCGGCAAGATCGACCGCGTGCTGGTCGACGCCCCCTGCACCGGATTCGGCACGCTGCGGCGCAATCCCGACCTCAAATGGCGGCAATCGGCGGACGACCTGCGCGGGCTCACCGAAAAGCAGGCGCGCATCCGCGCCGCCGCCGCGACGCTCCTGAAGCCCGGCGGGCGCCTCGTCTATGCGACCTGCAGCGTGCTGCCGGAGGAGAACGACGGGATCGTCGACGCGTTCCTCGCCGCACATCCCGAGTTCGCG
>JBLMVY010000116.1:0-26073 GCA_050256935.1 Candidatus Levyibacteriota bacterium
ATCGGCGGGGGTTTTCCCGAGCTCTACGCGCGCGAACTGGAGGCCAACGCCGCGCTGCGGGGCGCCATCCGCGACGCCATCGATGCGGGCCTGCCGGTGTATGCGGAATGCGGCGGACTCATGTACCTGTCGCGCTCGATCCGAAGCGACGGCGCGAGCTGGAAGATGGTCGGGGCGATTCCCGCCGACATCGTGATGCGCGAGCGTCCAGTCGGACGCGGCTACGTGGAGCTCGAGGAGACCGCGGCCTTTCCCTGGCCCGCCGCCGGCGAGCGCGAGGCTGTCGTGCGCGCGCACGAGTTCCACCACGCGGCGGTCGAGAATCTCGGGCCCGGGCTGCAATTCGCCTACGCGGTGAAACGCGGGCACGGGATCGACGGCGAGCGCGACGGCATCGTCATCGGCAACGTTCTGGCGTCGTTCGCGCACCTGCGCTCGACGCGGCGCAACGAATGGGCCGCGCGCTTCGTCGAATTCGCCCGGGGCTGCGGTCATCGGCAGCGCCACTCCCGTGACTGGGCTTCCTCCGGGACGGCGCGCCGCCACGAGGCACCGATCATCTGAGGCCATGCCATGTCACCGTCGATGAACGCCACCACCACCCGGACCTTCCAGCCGACGCGCTGGCTCACCGTCGGCGAGCGCAGGATCCAGACCGACAGCGAGGGATACCTGATCGATCGCAGCCAGTGGTCGGAGGAATTCGCCCATGCCCTGGCCGCGCAGGAAGACCTCGTGCTCACGCCCGCGCACTGGGAAGTCATCCATTTCCTTCGCGACTACTACGCCGAGCACGGGGTCCAGGCCCAGGTTCGGGTGATGATCAGGCACTTCACCGAGCGGTGGGGACCGGAGCGCGGGTCCAACCATCATCTGCACGACATGTTTCCGCGCGGCGGGCCGCAGAAGCAGGGCAATCGCCTGGCCGGCCTGCTGCGAACCAAGGGCGAGCATTGAGCATGATCACCGTCACTCCGAGTGCCGCGCAGCAGATCCGCATCGCGGCCACCCAGTCCGACAGCGACGAGATGGGCCTGCGCATCGCGGTCCGTCGCGATGCCGACGGCTCGCTGCACTACGCGATGGGTTTCGACGAGGCGCGCAACGACGACCTGGTCGTCACCTCGGAGGGCGTCGCGCTCGTCGTGTCGCCGGGACAGCGCGACCTCCTCGACGGCATGACGCTCGACTATGTCGAATACGAGGCCGGCGACTTCCGGTTCATCTTCATCAATCCGAACGAAGGCAGGCCGGCACCCCAGCCGCCGGCCGCGTCGCCGCAGGGATGCGGCGGCGGATGCAGCTGCGGCGGCAACGCCGGCTGACCGGCTTTTCGGCCATGTCCCGATCCTTCGACCTGCCGACGGCGGCGCAGCTCGCGCAGGTCGTGCGGGCGCAAAGCGGCGGCCATGCGGCGGGCCGCGGCGAGGTGTACCTGGTGGGCGCGGGACCGGGCGACCCCGAGCTGTTGACGCTGCGGGCGCTGAAGCTGATGCAGTGCGCCGACGTCACCCTCTACGATCACCTGGTGTCCTCCGGCGTGCTCGCGCTGCTGCCCGAGACGACCGAGCGCATCTACGTCGGCAAGCGACGTGCCGATCATGCGATGCGGCAGGAAGAGATCAACGCGCTGCTGGTGCGGCTCGCGCAGCAGGGCAAGCGGGTGCTGCGCCTCAAGGGCGGCGACCCGTTCATCTTCGGTCGCGGCGGCGAGGAGATCGATTCCCTGTCGGCCAACGGCATTCCCTTCGAGGTCGTGCCGGGCATCACCGCGGCGCTGGGCGTCGCCGCGTACGCCGGCATCCCGTTGACCCATCGCGACTGCGCGCAGTCCTGCGTCTTCGTCACCGGCCACCTGAAGGACGGCAGCATGGACCTCGACTGGCCGGCGCTCGCGAGAACGCGCCAGACGATCGTCGTCTACATGGGGCTCGTGGGCCTGCCCGTGCTGTGCAGCCGCCTGGTCGAGCACGGTCTTCCCTCCGGCACCCCCGCTGCCGTCGTCGAGCAGGGAACCTCGGAGAGCCAGCGCGTGGTCGCCGGAACCCTGAAGACCTTGCCGCGGCTCGCCGCCGCCGCGAAGCTGCACGGCCCGACGCTCACCATCGTCGGCGACGTCGTCAGGCTGCGCGAGAGGCTCAACTGGTTCGACCCGCACCCGCCCGCGGCACGGTCGCCTTCGCGGTCGCCTCGACCCAGGCGCGTTCCCGCCTGAGCGCAGGTCCGCACCCCCGCCGCAGTCGCGCGGCGCTCACCAGAAGACGAGCAGCCGCTCCTGTTCGACCTTGTGCTCGAACTCGGTGAGCGGACGGTCGCCCTTGGCGATGCAGCGTCCGGTCTCGATGTCGAAGGCCCACTCGTGCTTGGGGCAGGTCAGCGTGTTGCCGCGGAGCGCGAGATGCGGGATGTTGGTGACCTGGTGCGGACAGCGGCTGTCGTACACCTTGAGGGTCGCGCCGCGCCTGAACACGAACAGGTTGCGGCCGTCGCAATCGAACCAGGTCGTCTCGCCGTCCTTCACGTCGGCGAGCGGCGCCACGTCGTGCCACGCGGGCTCTGCATGGGCGGCCTCGAGGCGGAACTGCGGCAGATCCATGCCGAGGATAACGTCGATCGCCCAGACGATCTTCGCGAGTCCCAGCGCCGGAAAGGCCATCAGCAGGGCGTCGATGATCTCGTCGGCGCTGGCGCCTTCGCGCAGCGCCCGCGTCAGGTACTGGCGCAGTCCGTTCTCGGTCTGCGCATGCACCTTGGTGATCACCGAGATCAGGTTGCGCGTCTTGGGATCGAGGCGCGATCCCGCGTCCTTCAGGAACTGGAAGTAGGCCTTCATCGCCTCGGGGCGGGCCTTGACCAGATAGGTGAGCGCGTCGCTCATTGCCGCAGTCCTTCGACTCGATCGTGGGGGTGGCGAAATCTGGCGCGTTCGGGCAGCCCGACGGTCGCCGCGGACGACGCCGCAGCGGCCGCCGATGGGCCGCGCGCCCGCTCAGCGGTTGACCGCGCGCAGCGCATTGGGTGCGTAACGCTCGCCGGAGGCCGCGCCGCGCGGAATCACCTGGTCGATCCGGGCGAGCTCGTCGGCGGTGAGCCGGACCTCGAGGGCGCGGACGTTCTCCTCCAGGTACTTGCGCCTCTTGGTGCCGGGGATGGGGACGATGTCCTTTCCCTGCGCAAGCACCCAGGCCAGCGCCAGCTGCGCGGGCGTGCAGCCCTTGTCGGAGGCGAGCGCGTTGATCTCGTCGACCAGGTGCAGGTTCCTCTGGAAGTTCTCGCCCTGGAAGCGAGGCGAGTGCAGCCGGTAGTCGCCTGGCTCGAAGTCCTCGACGCGCTTGATCTGTCCAGTCAGGAAACCCCGGCCCAGCGGGCTGTAGGGCACGAAGCCGACGCCGAGCTCGCGCACCGTGGGCAGGATCTCGTCCTCGACGTCGCGGCTCCACAGCGAGTATTCGGACTGCAGCGCGGCGATCGGGTGAACGGCATGCGCGCGCCGGAGCGTACCGGCGGCGGCCTCCGACAGGCCGAGCCAGCGGACCTTGCCTTCCTTCACCAGCGCAGCCATCTCGCCGACCGTGTCCTCGATCGGGGTCTCGGGATCGACGCGATGCTGGTAGTAGAGATCGATGGTCTCGACACCGAGGCGCCTGAGGCTCGCCTCGCAGCACTGGCGAAGGTACTCCGGCTTGCCGTTGACGCCCTTGAAGGTCCCGTCGGGATTGCGCACGTTGCCGAACTTGGTGGCGATGATCACCTGGTCGCGCTGCCCGCGGATCGCCTTGCCCAGCAGCTCCTCGTTGCGGCCCGCGCCGTACATGTCGGCGGTGTCGAAGAACGTGATGCCCAGATCGAGGGCGCGGCGGATGGTGGCGGTCGCCTCGGCGTCGTCGCGGCCACCGTAGAAATCCGACATTCCCATGCAGCCCAGCCCCACCGCCGAAACTGCGAGCCCCTGACCCAGCATCCTCTTGTCCACCGTTCACCTCGTCGTACGTTGAGCGAGGGGCGAGTTTAACCGCCCCCGGCGCTCATGCGGGCGTCGCCAGCATCTGCCGCAATTCGCCGCTCTGGATCAGCTGCGCCAGGTCGCTGGCGCCGCCGATCAGCGTGCCGCGGACGAAGACCATCGGGAAGGTCGGCCAGCCGGTCCACATCTTCAGCGCATTGCGGCGTCGCCACTGCCCGAGATAGCTCCCGTATTCGAGGTAGCGGTGGGCGATCCCGGCCCGCTCGAGCGCCCGCCTCGCGCGCCTGACGTGCGGGTTCTGCGCCATGCCGACGACGACCACGTCGTTGCCGGCGATCGCCGCCTCGACCTCGTCGAGGATGTCGGCGTGTCGTGCTACGATGTTGTCGCGGATCGCCGGATGGATGCGGGCTTCGACCAGAATGCGCCTGGGCAATCGTTTTCCTTCGGCGTGACGGAGAGGGTCGCAGCCTGCGCGCTTACCGGGGCCCATCGGCGATCGGCGGATGGCGCAGCACCGGAAGGAGGCGCCAGGCGAACACCGCGAACCCGGCGAGCGCGGCGAGCCCGCCCGCGAATGCGATCGCGCGCGCCTCGGCGAGGAAGCCCGCGACCATCAGCAGGGTCCCGGCATGAACCAGGCCGATCTGGGTCCACGCCGGGCCCCCGCCCCGGATCGGCGCCCCGGTGAAACGCGGCAGCAGGTGCTCGCCCAGGCCGAGGACGACGAAGGCGACGAAGCCCATGCCGTAGGCGTGCAGCGCCGCCGCGCGCCACGGCGCATCGCCGGCGATGCCGCCGCCCAGCACCAGCGCGGCGCCGGCCAGCGCCAGATAGAGCGCCGACGATGCGATCGCCCAGGCGCTCGTCGCCTCGAGGCTCAGGCCCACGTAATGCGATGCCTGCGCCGTGGGCTCGCGGTCGGGTGCGGCGGCGAGAAGCCCGATCGCCTCCGCGACCGAGGGGACGCCGAGGTGCTTCAACTCGCCGTCGATGACGGTCGAGGGAACGGTCCTCACCCCCAGTCGGGCGACGATCGCCCTGCCCTCCGGCTGCGCGACGTCCAGCACCTCGAAGGCGAACGACTTCTTCTCGGCGACGCTGCGCCAGACCTCCTCCGCGCCGCGGCAGGGAACGCACCATTCGGAGACCAGCAGCTGGACCCGGACCGTCATTGCGTGCAGCGCATGCACTGCAGCCGGTACTTGTCGATCCACGCCTTGAGGGCGTCGATCGCCGCTGCGCCGCGGGTGAGCCGCCCGTAGGCCGCCTGCAGGTCGTCGGGCCGGAGGACCACCAGCCAGGCGTCGGTGTAGGGCGCGACGTTGACCAGTCCCGGGTCCTGCACGACCGCGGGATTGACCCGGTCGATCGTGCCGTCGAAGGGCGCGGGCACCCCGCCGACCCACTTGCCGGATTCGAGCGTGGCCACGCTGCGACCGGCATTGCGATGCGTGCCGGCCTTGCGGAAGGTCGCGGCGACGACGCGTCCGGCCATGGTCTGCGCGGGATCGGTCATTCCGAGGGTGAACGTGCCGTCGTCGTTCGGCCGCGCCCAGAGGTAGTCGAGGTCGTACCACAGGTCCTCGGGCAGTTCGCAGCCACTGTACTCGGCCATCGCTCAGGCCTCCTCCACGCGCGCAACGGGCGCCGACATCGATGCTACCCCCGTCGCGCCCACGGGCGCACCGTCGCGATCACGTTGATGGCGAACAGGAGAAATCCCGCCCACAGCAGCGCGCCCCCGGTTTCGGCCACGACGTGGCGACCGGAAAGCCACCCCGCGACCATCGCGAGCAGGCCGAGATTGACCAGGGCGAACTGGAGGTCGGCAAGGCGCTCCGAGTACAGCGTGCGCCCGGTGAAGCGCGGCAGGACGTGCAGGCCGACCCCGAAGATCATCATGCCGACGAAGCCGACCAGCATCAGGTGGGCATGGGCACGCAGCGCAAGCGCCGGGAGGTCTCCCGGGAACGCCAGCCACACGAGCCCGAGCAATCCGCCGAGCAGCGCGTAGGCAAGCGCTGCGGCGACGAACCAGCGGTTGCGCGGAAGCATGCGCCGACGATACCGGGCGCTGCGCCGGCCGCCTTGACGGGGATCAAGCCGGGCCCCGGCGTCTGCGGCGCTCCAGAGGGCCGGATGCAGTACACTTTGCCGCAGGCCGGGCGCAAGACCACGGTCGCGCATCGCGCGGGGCGCGCGACGCGCATACAAAACCCACACGGAGAGGAACACCATGGATGGCAGGCGTACGGCGCGTGCGCGCGCGATTGCAGCGGTGATGGTGGCGGCGGGAGTCGTGCTCGGCGCGGGCACTGCCAGCGCCGCGGGGGAGCGGCTGGCGGCGTTCTACAAGAACCAGGTCGACCCGCATTTCGCGCTGGTACGCGCCGGCGTCGAGGAAGCAGTCAAGGAAATGGGCGGCGGTCCGGTCACCCATTACGCGCCGACCCGCCCGAACAACCTGGCCGAGCAGCTCTCGGAGATCGAGGACGTCACCGTCAAGCATCCCGACGCGATCCTGTTCATGGCCGTGGACCCGCGCGGCGTGGTCCCCGCGATCGAGAAGGTCAATGCCGCGGGCATCCCTCTCGTCAATTACAACGATCGCGTGAAGGGCGGCAAGTTCATCAGCTATGTCGCCGCCGACGACTACAACCTCGGGCTCGAGGCCGGGCGCTACCTGCTGAAGAGCTTGGGCGGCAAGGGCAACGTCATCATCATCGAGGGCGTCAAGGGGTCGACCACCAGCGACGACCGGGTGCGCGGTTTCCACAAGGCGATCGAGGAGTTCCCGAACGTCAAGCTGCTCGCGTCCCAGCCCGCGAACTACCAGCGCCTGCAGGCGTTGCAGGTGACCGAGAACCTGATCCAGTCCAACCCGCAGATCGACGGGGTGATGGCGGCCGCCGACGTCATGGCCTTCGGCGCGATCGAGGCGCTCGAGGCGGCGGGCAGGAAGCAGACGAAGGTCGTCGGCATCGGCGGCGTGCCGGAATCGATCGCCGCGATCAAGGCGGGACGGCTCCTCGCGACCGCCGAGTTCAACGGCTACAAGATGGGCTGCCTCGCCGCGATGGCGGCGCTGCGGCACCTGCGCAAGGAGCCCGTGCCCGACACCATCGTGATCAAGGGCATCGTCATCGACAAGACCAACACCGGCCCCTTCGAGGTGCCGGCGGACAAGCGGACCTGCCCGAAGTGGGAGGAGTTCGTCAAATAACCGCGACGACGGCGGCGCGGGGGTCCGGGCGGGCCTTCGCGCCACGCAGGCGAGGAGCCCCATCGTGACCCCGATCGAGCGACGCAACATCGAGGACGTGGCCACGGCCGTTCATCCGCGGCCGGACCAGGAGCGGTTCATGCCGTATGCGCCGGCGATCCATGTCGAGGGTCCTGCCGACATCCTGTTCATCTCCGGGTCCACGTCGTCGCCGCTGTACCACCAGCATCCCCACGTGCCCGAGGAGCACCGCCATCCCCCGGACATCGAGTCGCAGACGCACCGCGCGATGGCGGGCATCAAGCTGGTGCTCGACGCGCAGGGCCTGACCTGGCGCCATGTCGTGAAGGTCACCAAGTACCTGACCGACATGCGCGACATGGACGGCATGGTGGAGGTGCTGAAGGAGTATTTCGGCGACTGGAAGCCTGCCAGCACGACGATCTGCATCAATGCGCTGTCGACGCCGGGAGCGAGGGTCGAGCTCGACATGATCGCCATCCGGCCGCGGGGCTAGGCCCGGTGTCCGTCCGCGTTCGACGATGACGGGCGCCGATTCCGCGCCGCCGGAGCCATCGGCGGCGACGCCGCTGCTCGAGCTGCGGCATGTCAGCAAGGCCTTCCCGGGGGTGCGCGCCCTCGACGACGTCAGCCTCGAAATCCGCGCCGGCGAAGTGCACATGCTGCTCGGCGAGAACGGCGCCGGGAAGTCGTCGCTGATCAAGGTCCTGTGCGGCGCGTACCGCCCCGACGGCGGCGAGTTCCTGCACCGCGGGCAACCGATCGCGATCGCCTCTCCGGCCGATGCGCGCCGGCTCGGCATCGCGGTGATCTTCCAGGAATTCTCGCTGGTCCCGTTCCTCGATCTCGCGCAGAACATCTTCCTGGGCCGCGAGCCCCATCATCGGCTGCTGCCGCTCGTCGATCGCGACCGGATGCATCGCGATGCCGCTGCGATCCTCGCGTCGCTGGGCCTCGACTACGACACCCGCGCGCTGGCGGTCGACCTCGGCGTGGCCCAGCAGCAGATGGTCGAGATCGCGAAGGCGCTGTCCCAGCAGGCAGGGATCCTGGTCATGGACGAGCCCACCGCCGCGCTGTCGGATCGGGAGACCGATGCGCTGTTCGCGGTGATCCGCCAGCTTCGCGCCGCGGGCGTGGCGATCGTCTACATCTCGCATCGCCTGAACGAGGTCTTCGAACTGGGCGACCGCATCACCGTGCTGCGCGACGGCAGACGGGTGGCGAGCATGCCGGTCGCCGGGGCGACCCCCGACCAGCTGATCGGTCTGATGGTCGGGCGGGCGGTGGGCACCGTCTACACCCGGCGGCATTTCGCGACGCCGGGGGAGCCTGCGCTGGAGTTGCGCGGCCTGCGTACCTGCACCGGCGTCGACGGCGTCGACCTCGTCGTCCGCAGCGGGGAGATCGTCGGGCTCTCGGGGCTGGTCGGCGCCGGCCGCACCGAGGTCGCACGCGCGGTCTTCGGCGCGGACCCGATCGCCGGCGGCGAGGTGATGGTCTTCGGCCGCCGGATCGAGGGCGGGCCCGAGCGCGTCGCCGCGCGGGGCGTCGCGCTGATCCCCGAGAATCGCAAGCACGAAGGTCTCGCGCTCAAGCGGTCGACGCAGGACAACCTGCTGGCGGCGAGCCTGTGGAAGCTCTTCCCCCGCGGCGGCTATCGCACCCGCCGCGCGGGCGAGCGCGCGCGCGAGCTGATCGCGCGCCTGCGCATCACGCCGGCGCAGCCGCGGCGGCATGCCCGGGTGCTCTCCGGCGGCAACCAGCAGAAGATCGTCATCGGCAAATGGCTCGCCGCCGGCTGCCGGCTGTACATGTTCGACGAGCCCACCCGCGGCATCGACGTCGGCGCCAAGAGCGAGATCTTCGCGCTGATCGAGGACCTGGTGGCCCAGGGCGCAGCAGTGCTGCTGATCAGCTCGGAGCTCGCCGAGATCGTGCATGTCTGCGACCGGGCCTACGTGATGCGCGAGGGCCGGATCCGCGGGGAGCTCGCGCGGACCGAGCTCTCGGAAGAGGCGATCCTGCGCCTCGCCATGCACGAGGCCTAGACCGATGCCGGCCCCCGCCATGGCGGTCGTCCGCCGCCCACGACCGATGCCGGCGATCGTGGTCATCGGGCTCGCCGCGGTCGTCCTGTCGATCCTCGCGGTGCAGGGCTTCGCCAGCGCGCGCAATGTCACCAATCTCGGTCTGCAAGGCGCGATCCTGCTGATGCTGTCGATGCCGATGACCCTGGTCATCATGAGCGAGGGCCTCGACCTGTCGGCCGGGGCCGTGCTGAGCCTGTGCAGCGTGTCGATGGCGCTGGCCCTCGCCGGCGGGCACGGGCTCGGCGCCGCGCTCGCGCTGTCGATCGCCGTCGGCGCGGCATTCGGCTTCGGCAACGGCGCGCTGATCTCGCTGCTCGGGCTTCCTCCGTTCGTCGTCACCCTCGGCACGCTGGGGATCGCCCAGGGCCTCGCGCTGGTGCTGACCGACGGCAACGCGGTGTCGGGCCTCGGTCCCGCGGTCTCGACCCTGTACGCGCGAACGATGCTCGGCATCCCCTACCCGGTCCTCGCGGCGCTCGCGACCTGGTGGCTGACCCACGTGCTGCTCTACCGGACGCGCTTCGGCAACTACGTCTTCGCCATCGGCGGCAACCGGGATGCACTGGTCCTCGCCGGGGTCCGCGCCTGGGCCTGGCACATCGCGATCTATGTCTACATGGGATGCGTCGTGGGTGTCGCGGCGCTGCTGCTGACGGGAAGGATGAACGCGGCGCATCCGACGGTGGCGATCGGCATGGAGTTCGACGCGATCGCCGCGGTTGTCCTCGGCGGGACCTCGTTCGAGCGCGGGGACGGCCGGCTTGCCGGCACCGCGATCGGCGTGGCGACCATCGCGATCCTGCGCAATGCACTCGACCTCCTTGGCGTGGAATCGTCGCTGCAGGTCGTGTCGATCGGCGTGCTGATCATGGTGGTCATCGTCATCGACAGCCTGCGCAAGGCGCGGCGGGCCGCATGAGCGCCCCCGGCGAGCGCGCGATGCCGCCGGCGCCGGCGCTGCGCCAGCACTGGCGGCAGCGCATCGGCTCGGAGAACCTCGCGCTCGCCTTCCGGATCGCCCTGATCACGTCGATCGGGATCGCCCTCGCCCTGTCGACCGATGCGTTCCTGTCGACGGCGAACCTGCTCAACGTGCTGCGCCAGGCGAGCCTGATGTTCCTGCTGGCCTCGGGACTGACGCTGGTGATCGTGGCCGGCGGCTTCGACCTGTCGATCGCCGCCAACCTCACGCTTTCGGCATGCCTTGCGGCGGGGTGGATCAAGGCCGGATCGCCGTGGCTCGGCATCGCGATCGCGATCGGCACCAGTGTCGTCGTGGGCATGCTGAACGGTCTCGCGGTCACGGCATTGCGCCTGCCGGCCTTTCTCGCCACCTACGCGATGCTGTGGATCCTGCAGGGGCTTGCGTTCCACTACATGGGAGGTCTGGAGATCTACGGCTTTCCCGCCCCGTTCCGGGCGCTCGGCACGGGCTTCCTGCTCGGGATCCCGGTGCCCGTCTACCTGATGGGGATGGTGCTGATCGCCGCCACGCTGTTCACCAGGGCAACGAATTTCGGCCAGGAGCTCTACACGATCGGGGCCAACCGCGAGGTTGCCCGCCTGTCGGGCATCCCGGTGAATCGCCGGCTGCGCCTCGTCTACGCGTTGAGCGGCCTGATGTCGGGTGTAGCCGCGCTGGTGTTCCTGGCCCGGGTCAACGCCGCCGACTCGGGCATGGGCGAGCCGCTGCTCCTCCCGGTGATCGCCGCGGTGCTGATCGGGGGCACCTCGCTGTTCGGGGGCGTGGGCAGCGTCCTCGGAACCGCCCTGGGTTCGATCATCCTCGCACTGGTCATCAACGGCATGAACCTCCTCGACGTCAAGGCGCAGTGGCAGCCGCTGGTCGTCGGCGTCGTGCTCCTCGCCGCGGTGCTGGCCGACCTCGTCAGCCGCGGCCGCCGCGAGCGCATCGGCTAGCCTGCCGGGGGGCTCCGGCTCTCGCCGAGGGACCATCCGTTGTTTCCGCCCTCGCTCAAGGCCCTGCGCCGCGATCGCCTGTTCCACGGCCTCGTCGTGGCGCTGGCGATCCTGACCCTCGTCGATCCGGCGGGTGTCGCCGCCTACCCTTCGCGTGTGGACTGGCCGACGATCGGCGCGCTGGCCGGACTGCTGCTGCTGACCAAGGGCGTGGAGGCGAGCGGCGCGCTGCAGCGCCTCGGCCACTGGCTGATCGGCCGCGTGCGCTCCGAGCGCAGCGCGGCCCTCGGCCTGGTTGCCGGCGCGGCGCTGCTGTCGATGGTGCTGACCAACGACGTCGCCCTGTTCGTCGTCGTGCCGTTGACCCTGGGTCTCGCCCGGATCGCCCATCTGCCCGCGACGCGGCTGATCGTGTTCGAGGCGCTGGCGGTCAACGTCGGGTCGACGCTGACACCGATCGGCAATCCGCAGAACATCTTCCTGTGGCAGCAGTGGGGCATCTCCTTCGGCGGTTTCATCGTCGCGATGCTTCCGCTGGTGGCGGTCCTGATGCTGCTGCTCCTGGCGCTGACCATCCTGGCCTTTCCCGAGCACCGGATACGCGTGCGCGACGGCAGTGCGATCCCGGGGGTCGACCGCGCGCTCCTCGCCGTGTCGCTGCTGCTGTTCGTTCCGTTCCTGGTCCTGACCGACCTGCACCGGGTGGGATGGGCACTCGCTGGCGTGTTCGCGGTCTTCGCCGCGCTGCGGCGGCGGCTGCTGGCGGAGATCGACTGGGGTCTGCTGCTGGTGTTCGTGCTGATGTTCATCGACCTGCGCAGCCTGGCCGACGCTGCGCCGGTGCGTGCATGGGTCGCGGGTCTGGACCTTCACCGACCGCTGCATCTCTACTTCGGCGGCATCGCCCTGTCGCAGGTCGTGAGCAACGTTCCCGCCGCCATCGCGCTCGCCGTGTACTCGCAGCAATGGCGGATCATCGCCTGGGCCGTCGGCGTCGGGGGCTTCGGATTCATGATCGGATCGCTCGCCAACCTGATCGCGCTGCGCCTGTCGCAAGATCGCCGCGCCTGGCTGACCTTCCACGCCTGGTCGCTGCCCTTCCTGCTGCTCGCAGCGCTGGCGGGCTATCTGCTGGTGCCCTGAATCCCGTCCAGGGCGAAGGCGGCGAGCGCCTCCTGCACGGCATCGCTCTCGCCAGCGGCCTCGGTCACCTCGAGCGGCACGCCCGGGACCAGGGCGCGCGCCGCCTCGATCTGCCGCGGCAGGTCCTCGCGCAGATGGCCGCCGCGGCCGAAGAACATCGGCACGACGCGGATCCGCCGGGCGCCGCGTGCAGCGACATCGACGGCTGCCTGCGCGAGGTCCGGCGACATGTGCTCGAGGAAGGCGACGGCGATCGGCAGCGCGGGCTCGCGTTGCGCGATGCGGTCGCGAAGCCGCGTGAAGGGCTCGGCCCAGCGCGGATCGCGGGCGCCGTGGACGTAGAGGATCAGGCCGGTGGCAGGCATCCCGCATTCTAGTCGATGGGCCCGGACCGGGAGCACGGCTACGCGGGAGCGCGGTATCATCACGCATGGCCGCCGTTGCCTCGGCGGCGCGTACTCGATGGCCGCGATTCAACGACTCACCCTCTTCGACCTTGCCCCACCGTTGCAGCGCGACTGGCTCGTGCAACGGCTCGCGCGCCCCGCCCCCGCTTCCGCGCAAGGCATGAACGACGGCTTCCGCCTGCCCGGGCGCGAAGGAACACCGGTGCCGGCCGCGGTCCTGGTGCCGCTGGTCAATCGACCGCAGGGCCTGCAGGTGCTGCTGACGCAGCGCAGCGCCGAACTCCCGGATCATCCCGGCCAGATCAGTTTTCCCGGTGGACGCGTCGACCCCGGCGACGGCGGCTTCGCCGCGACTGCGCTGCGCGAGACCGCGGAGGAGATTGGCTTGCCTCCTTCGAAGGTCGACGTGCTGGGCGAACTCGCGACCTACGTCACGGTCACCGGCTACAGCGTGCGCCCGGTGGTCGGCTGGATCGAGCCCCCTTTCGATCTCGTGCCCGATCCGGTCGAGGTCGCCGACGCCTTCGAGGTGCCGCTGGAGTTCCTGCTCGACCGTGCCAACCACCAGCGCCATTTCCGGATGATCGGCGAGAGGCGCCGCGACTACTGGGCGATCCCCTGGCTGCAGCGCTACATCTGGGGCGCGACCGCGGCGATGCTGCTGATCCTCGAGCGGACGCTGGCCGCCGAGGATTGAGGCGAGCGCCGATGCTGACCCGGTCCTCGCCGCGCACCGGTCACTTCCGCGGCCTCTGCCCGCACGGTTTCCATCGCGTCGTCTATTACGAATGGGGGGCGCGCGACAATCCCGCGGTCGTCATCTGCGTCCACGGCGTGGGCCGCAACGGCCGCGATTTCGACGTGCTGGGCGAGAGCCTATCGACGACGCACCGGGTGCTGGCGGTCGACATGCCTGGGCGCGGCGCCAGCGACTGGCTCGCCGATCCGATGGACTACGTGTTCCCCACCTATCTCGGCACGCTGACCGCGCTGATTGCCGCGAGCGGCGCCGAGCAGGTGTCCTGGGTCGGCACCTCGATGGGCGGCCTGCTGGGCATCGTCGCCGCCGCGCAGCCGGGCACGCCGGTCGCGCGGCTGGTCGTCAACGACGTCGGGCCGGTCGTCGAAGCGGCGGCGCTGGCGCGGATCGGCCAGTACTTCGGCAGCGATCCGGACTTCGCGACCTTCGACGAGCTCGTGGCCTACGTGCGGGCGGTCTCGGCGCCGTTCGGGCCGCTGACCGATGCCCAATGGGAGCACGTCGTGCGGACCAATGCGCGACAGCGTCCCGACGGTCGCTGGGGCCAAGGCTACGATCCACGCATTGCGGTGCCGTTCCGGGTGCAGCCCGCGCCTCCCGACCTGTGGCCGCTGTGGGACGCGATCCGCTGTCCCACGCTGGTCCTGCGCGGCGCCGAGTCCGACCTGCTGTCCGCCGCAACGGCGGCCGAGATGTCGCGCCGCGGCCCCCGTCCGCAGGTGATCGACTTCGCGGGGATCGGACATGCGCCGACGCTCCTCGATCCCGGACAGGTCGACGTCGTCGCGCGCTTCCTGCGCGACGTATAATCGGCGCGCCCATGGTCGACCTACGTCCCCCCGCCGCCGCGCACTGACGATGCCGCCTGCACTGCGCCTGCCGCCGCTCACCGAGCATCCGCCCCAGGCGCCGGAAACCCGGCCGTCACGGGTTGCCGCGTGGCTGGCCGACGTCGTCAAGGGCGACCCCGCCCTGGCAGCGCGAGCGATGGGTGAAGCGCTGGCGGTCACCAATCGCATCCCGCTGCGACATTCGCGCCGGCTGGACGTCGCCGAGGAATACTGGAAGGCGGCCGCCTTGCTGTGGCCGCGCCTCGAGCAGCAGTTCGTCGTCGCCGCGCATCCGCTGACCGGCGCGAGCCTGGAGGCGGCCAAGGCGGCGCTGATGCTCGCCAACGAGCTCGCGATCGCCTACAAGCGCCTGCTGGTCGAGGAAGCGGCCCGGCGCTTCGCCTGGGGCGGACCGCGCCGGATCGTGGCCCTGATCCGGCGAACGTTCCAGGCAACGCTGCGCGTGCTGATCAACAGCTACCTCACGTATGCGCCGGTGCCTGCACACCTGTGGTCGGACGCCCACGATATCTACATGTTCACGCGCGAGCGCCGGATCCACCGCCATCCGGTGACGCTCGACCAGCCCGAGGTCACCCTCGAGCGGCTCTACCTCCAGGGGCTGCTGCTGGCTCTCGCCAATCCCTACGGTTTCCTGCCGAGCCAGCTCGCGACCGTCGTGCAGTTCCTGCAGGAGCACGCGCAGCTGGCCAAGCTGACCCCGGTTCCGCCGGTGCACCGGATGGCCAAGGCCGTCGCGATCGTTCCGGTCGGCCACGACTTTCCCCCGTTCTCGGCCAACAAGGGCGGGGCGACCGAGGGATCGAAGCTGTTCCTGCTGACCTTCGATCTCGCCTTCGAGCTGCAGTCGCAGATCGGCGAGCTCGAGACCGGCGCGGGTCCGCGCGAGTTCGCGACCGACCTCCAGGCGCGCGAGCAGTACACCAGCCTGCTGAAGCGGCTTCTGCGCCAATGGGCGGTCCCGCCTGCGCGCCAGTTCAACCGCCTGCCTTCCCGCGCCCGGGTGGTCATGTGCGCAGGACTCTCCGGCGTGTGGCAGACCAGCCGCAGGCTCTCCGCGGGCGCACGCCCTGGCGCGACGGCGACGACCGCGGCGCCGCCGATGACCCAATGCCAGGTGATCAATCACACCGCGGGCGGCTATGCGCTGCGCCAGGTCGACTCCGCGCCCGCCACGCTGCGCGTCGGCGACCTGATCGCGCTGCGCATCGAGGGCCGCGCCGGACTCCAGGTCGCGATGGTCCGCTGGTTCCGCAACACCCTTAGGAACGGCATGCTCGAATTCGGCTGCGAGCTGCTTTCGGATGCGCCTGAAGCCGCCGCCGCAGCGCCGGAGGATGCGACCGACGCCGAGCTGCTCCCGGTCATCGTCCTGCCGGAGGACGACGATCCCGATTCCGAGGGCGCATCGCCGCAGCTCGCCGCCCCCGCGGGCGCATTTGCGCTGGAGCAGGCCGTCAGCCTGCGGCGAGGCACCGGCACCGGATTCGCGGTCCTCACCAAGCTCGTCGAACAGGGTCCGGGGTTCGACCTCTACGAGTTCGTGGCCGTCAGCTGACCGCGCGCATGCCTGCGCCGTCGATCGCCGCGAGCGCGCGGGTGGCCGTCGCGGCCACGCTGGCGCTGACCCTGCTGGAGCTGCTGTGGGAGCTCGTGCTGGCCCCCCTGACGCCGCATGGATCCTGGCTGGCGATCAAGGCCCTTCCCCTGGCGCTGCTGCTGCCCGGACTCGGGCGCGGCAGCCGCAAGGCGCGCCAGTTGCTGGCGCTGCTGCTGCCGTTCTACGCCGCCGAAGGCCTGGTGCGAGCGTTCGCGGAGCCGGGCCGCCATGCCGTGGTCGCGGCGACCGTCTGCGCGATCGCGGTGCTCGCGTTCGTCTTTCTGCTCGTGTGGTTTCGCGCCGAGCGCAACGCGCGCTAACGCGCGGGACCCGTCTCGGGCGCCTTGCCGCTCGCGGACGCGTGCAGTCCCCTGGGCATCGGGAAGACGATGCTCTCGACGGTCCCGGGCAGCTCCGACACCGATGTCGCCCCCAGCGCCCGCAGGCGCTCGACGACCTGCTGCACCAGGAGCTCGGGGGCGGACGCCCCCGCGGTCACGCCGATCCGATGCTTGCCGGCGATCCACGCTTCCTGCAGCTCGTCGGCGCTGTCGACCATGTAGGCGGGGATGCCGCGATGGGCGGCGACCTCGCGCAGGCGATTGGAGTTCGAGCTGTTGGGACTGCCGACGACCAGCACGACGTCGACCCGCGAACTCAGCATCCTCACCGCATCCTGGCGATTCTGGGTCGCATAGCAGATGTCGTCGCGCTTCGGGCCGACGATGTCGGGAAAGCGCCGCTTCAGCGCGGCCACGACCGCGGCCGCGTCGTCGACCGACAGCGTCGTCTGCGTGACGTAGGCGAGCCGCGACGGGTCGCGCACCGCCAGTCGCCCGACGTCTTCCGGCGTCTCGACCAGGTAGACGCCGCCGTCGCACTGCCCCATCGTCCCTTCCACCTCGGGATGGCCGGCGTGGCCGATCATCACGATCTCCCGTCCCTGGTCGTGCATCTTGGAGATCTCGACATGGACCTTGGTCACCAGCGGACAGGTGGCGTCGAACACGCGCAGGCCGCGCGCGGCGGCCTCCTCGCGCACCGAGCGCGGAACGCCGTGCGCGCTGAACACGACGGTGGCCCCGTCCGGGATGTCCTCGAGCAGTTCGACGAAGATCGCGCCCTTGCGCCGCAGATCGTCGACGACATAGCGGTTGTGCACGACCTCGTGGCGAACGTAGATCGGCGCGCCGTACTGCGCGAGCGCCTGTTCGACGATCGCGATCGCCCGGTCGACGCCGGCGCAGAAGCCGCGGGGATTGGCAAGCAGGGTGTCCATGTCAGAGGTCTCCCGCGGGGCTGCGTGCCGCGCCGCTCCGGCCGCCCCGGAAGCTGTCGATGACCAGGGCCGCGGCGCCGACGGTGATGGCGCTGTCGGCGACGTTGAAGGCGGGGTAATACCAGCGCTCGTAATGGAACAGCAGGAAATCGACGACCTGCCCCAGCGTCAGGCGGTCGTAGAGATTACCCAGCGCGCCGCCGACGATCAGCGCGAGGCTCGCGCAGAACAGCGCGCTGCCGCCGCGACGCAGCAGCCAGACCATGATCGCGCAGGCGGTGACCGCGATCGCGACGAACAGCCAGCGCTGCCAGCCTGCGGCGCCGGCCAGAAAGCTGAATGCAGCGCCGGAGTTGAACGCCAGCACCAGGCTCATGAACGGCGCGAGCACGCGCTCCTCGCCGGGATGGAAAGCGGCCAGGATCAGGTGCTTGGTCGCCTGATCGAGCGCGATGACGCCGACCGACAGCCACAGCCAGGAAAGTCCGCTGCGGCGCGCGGCGGGCGGAGTCACCGTCGTCGCGCCAGTCACGGCCGCAGCCCCGTCCGCGAGCGAGGCGCGCACGCCGCCGGCCCCTTCCCGCTCACGCGTGGCGGCGCGTTTCCCCCGCGCCGAACAGGTTGGAGACGCAGCGTCCGCACAGGCCCGGATGCGCGGGATCGCTGCCCACGTCGGCGCGCCAGTGCCAGCAGCGATCGCACTTCGCATGGCCGCTGGAGGCGACGGTGATCGACAGCGCATCGCCGCGCCGCACGCTCGCCGCCGACGTGATCAGCACGAAGCGCAGGTCGTCGCCCAGCGACGCGAGCGCCGCATGGTCGTCGAAGCCGGCGACGATGTCGACTTCCGCCTGCAGGGAGGAGCCGATGGCGCCGGCCTGGCGAACCGCCTCGAGCTCCTTCTGCACGGTCGCGCGCACCGCGAGGATGCGCGTCCACTTGGCGGAGAGCGCCTCGGCGCCGGGAATGGCGGGCACCACGTCGGTCCAGGTGCGGACGAAGATCGTCGGGTCGCCGGGGTGGACGATCCTCCAGGCCTCCTCGGCGGTGAACGACAGGACGGGCGCCATCAGCAGCAGCAGTGCGTCGCGGATCGTCGCGAGCGCGGTCTGCGCGGAACGGCGGGCCGCACTGGTCGCGCCGGTCGTGTAGAGGCGGTCCTTCAGCACGTCGAGGTAGAAGCCCCCCAGATCCTCGGAGCAGTAGGTCTGCAGGCGCTGGACGACGAGGTGGAACTCGTAATGCTCGTAGTCGGCGGCGATCGCCGCGGCCACCTCGCGCGCCCGCACCAGCGCATAGCGATCGACCTCGAACAGCGCATCGACGGCGACGCCGTCGCGCGCCATGTCGAAATCGGCCGTGTTGGCCATCAGGAAGCGCAGGGTGTTGCGGATCCGACGATAGCTCTCGACGACCCGCTTCAGGATCTCGTCGGAGATCGAGAGCTCGCCCGAGTAGTCGGTGGCGCCGACCCACAGCCGCAGGATCTCGGCGCCCAGCGTGCCGGCGATCTTCTGCGGGACGACGACGTTACCCTTGGACTTGGACATCTTGCGGCCCTCGCCGTCGACCGCGAAGCCGTGGGTCAGCAGCGCCCTGTACGGCGGGACGCCGTTCAGCATGCAGGAGGTCAGCAGCGACGAGTGGAACCAGCCGCGGTGCTGATCCGACCCTTCGAGATAGAGGTCGGCCGGAAAGCCCGTGTCCTCCGGACGCGAGCCCCGGTGCTTCTCGCGTCCCTGCGGCCCCCCCATCACGGTCTGGTGCGTGGTTCCGGAATCGAACCACACGTCGAGGGTGTCGGTGAGCTTCCGATAGCGCGTCCCGTCGACGCCGAAATCCTCGGCGCTGGCCTCGAACCAGGTCTCGATGCCGCCCGCCTCGACCTTGGTCGCGGCGAGCTCCAGCAGCGCCGGCGTGTCCGGGTGGAGCTCCTCGGTCTGCCGGTCGACGAAGAACGGCAGCGGGGTTCCCCACTGGCGCTGGCGCGACAGCGTCCAGTCCGGGCGGTTGGCGATCATCGCGGCGAGCCGCGCCTTGCCCCAGCCGGGGAAGAACTGCGTCGCCTCGATGCCGCGCAATGCGGTGCTGCGCAGCGTTTCCGCGGGCTTCGCCCCGCGGTAGCCGGGGACGTCGTCCATGCCGGCGAACCACTGGGTCGTGGCGCGATAGATGATCGGCGTCTTGTGGCGCCAGCAGTGCATGTAGCTGTGCGTGAACTTCTCCGAATGCAGCAGCGCGCCGACCTCGGAGAGCTTGTCGACGATCCGCGGATTGGCGTCCCAGATGCCCATGCCGCCGAAGAACGGCAGCTCCGCGGCGAACCTGCCGTCGCCCCGGACCGGATTGAGGATGTCGTCGTCCTTCATGCCGTAGCGGCGGCAGGAGGCGAAGTCCTCGACGCCGTAGGCGGGGGCGCTGTGGACGATGCCGGTCCCCTGCTCCAGCGTCACGTAGTCGCCGAGGTACACCGGGGCCGCGCGGTCGTAGAACGGATGACGGAAGGCGATGTTCTCCAGCGCCGCCCCCCTGGCCGTCGCGACGACGCGGCCTTCGAGCCCGTAGCGGGCGAGACACGCGGTGACGAGGTCCTGCGCGAGGACCAGGTGCCCGCGATCCGTCGCGACCAGCGCATAGACGAAATCGGGGTGAGCATTCAATGCCTGGTTCGACGGGATCGTCCACGGCGTGGTCGTCCAGATCACTGCACGGATCGCGCCCTCGGGGGCGCTCGCGAGGCCGAAGGCCTGCGCGAGCCTCGCCCGCTCCGCGGGATCGACCAGCGGGAACGCGACGTCGATCGCGAGATCGACGCGGTCCTCGTACTCGACCTCGGCCTCGGCCAGGGCGCTCTCGCAGTCGAAGCACCAGTTGACCGGCTTCAGGCCACGGTAGAGAAAGCCCTTCTCCAGCAGCCGGCCGAGGGCGCGAATCTCGTCGGCCTCGTTCCGGTAGTCCATGGTCGCGTACGGACGTTCCCAGTCGCCCAGCACGCCCAGGCGCCTGAAATCCTTCTTCTGCCGCTCGATCTGCTCCTTCGCATAGGCGCGGCACAGGCGCTGCGTCTCGGCCGTCGACAGGTTCTTGCCGTGGGTGCGCTCGATCTGCACCTCGATCGGCATGCCGTGGCAGTCCCATCCCGGAACGTAGGGCGCATCGAAGCCCGCCAGGCTGCGCGACTTGACGATCACGTCCTTCAGGATCTTGTTGACCGCGTGCCCGATGTGGATGTCGCCGTTGGCGTAGGGCGGACCGTCGTGCAGCACGAAGCGGGGCCGTCCCCGCGCCGCCTCGCGGATCGCTTCGTACACGCGTCGCTCGCGCCACTCCTCGACCCACGCCGGCTCGCGGCGCGCGAGATCGCCCCGCATCGGGAACGGGGTGTCGGGAAGATTGAGCGTCGACTTGTAATCGGGGCGTTTGTCGTCAGGCATGGGCGATCGGCTTGGTTCTCGGAACGGCGCGGGTTGCGCGTGAAAGCGGCGCGCTCACGCGTGGGCGGCGAAGTACTCGCGGGCATGATCGACGTCGTCGCCGATCTTGCGCGCCAGGGTGTCGAGGTCGGCATAGCGCTCCTCGTCGCGAAGCTTGCTCAGGAACTCGACGGTGATGCGTCGCCCGTAGATCGACTGGTCGAAATCCAGCAGGAACACCTCGAGCAGGGGCCGGTTCTCGGACGTGACGGTCGGGCGAACGCCGACGCTGGCGACGCCATGATGCGGGCCGCCGGACAGTCCGTGGACGCGCACGGCGAAGATGCCGGACAGCGGCGGCCGGTGCCGCAGCGGAATGTTCGCCGTCGGGAAACCCAGCGTGCGCCCGAGCTTGTCGCCGTGGGCGACGTGCCCGCTGATCGCATAGGAGCGTCCGAGCAGGTCGGCGGCGTGCGCCAGGTCGCCGGCGGCGAGCGCGCTGCGCACGGCGGTGCTCGATGCCCGCAGCTCGCCCACGTCGATGGTCCGCATGCCTTCGACGCTGAACGGACGCGCCCTGGCGCGCAGCAGCGCGAGGTCACCGGTGCGCCCGCGGCCGAAGCGGAAATCGTCCCCGACCAGCACCCAGCGGGCGTTCAGGCCGCGGACCAGCACGTCGTCGATGAATTCCTCGGCGGTGAGCGCCGCCAGCCGCGCACCGAAGCGGGCGACGTAGGCGATCTCGACGCCGAATGCCCGGAAGAGGTCCAGCTTGGAGCGCAGCGTCGACAGGCGGGCCGGCGCGTCGGCGCGCGCGAAGTATTCGCGGGGATGCGGATCGAAGGTCAGGACGGCCGGCCGGAGCTGCAGGTCTTCGGCGGCTTCGGTCAGGCGCGCGAGCATCGCCTGATGCCCGCGGTGCACGCCATCGAAGTTGCCGATCGTCAGCGCCACCGGCACGCCGGGCGCGCTCGTCAGGTCACGCTGTACACGCACGCTTCGCCGACCGCGGCGAAACGCCAGTTCCGCGCTGCGGTTTCTACGTTGGAAAACCGCTCATTCTAGCGCATTCCCCTCTCGGAGCCCGTGGAAGGGCATGGATTCGGACATGCCGGCGAGACAGCGCGGCATCCGTCACCCGGGGGACGGCGTCAGTCGACGCTGACTGCCTTCATGCCGGGCGCTGCGCCGGCTGCAGTGGCGGGCGCCGCCGGAGGCAGCGACGCGACCGGGCCGGGAGGCGTGACGACCGGGGCGGCGTCCGTCCGGGTGCCCGGCACTGGCGTCATCAGCGGGGCCCGCACCGCGGATCCCCCGCCCTGCAGCAGGGATTCCAGCGGGTGCTTCACCTTCGGTTCACTGCGCTCCCTGGCGACCCACTCCCCGCACCAGTCGTCGTCGCGCACGTGCGGCCACAGTCCCTCGACCATGTAGCCCTTCGCCGACGCCGGATTGATCATCGGCACACCGCGCCGGCACTGGCCCCAGCGCTGGGTGCTGTCCTGAGCCGAACGCGACTCGCTGCGATCGTAGTGCTGGCATGCGACACACTTGCGCACGGGAATCTCCCTCGTTTGAGCGCTGACGAAGCGGCGACCCGCCCCTTCGTCGCAATTCGATGTCACCTTCGGTCGGTCATGCGGTCCGGTCCGATGCCTCGGCGTTCATGCGCTGCTGCATGCGGCGGGTCACCCATCGTGGCGGGTGTCGCTCGCCTGGTCGCTGCATCGATAAAGAAACGGCCGCCGACCGCATCGCTGTTTGCAGTTAGGAAAATATCCCCGGCGACCGCAAACCGGTAACCTGCCGATCAGGCAGCGAGCTCGGGAATGCGCGTCGCCAGCGACTCGGGGACCTTCTGGACCCGCGTGAATCCCGGCAACGATTGCGCATCGAGCTGCGCCTGGAGCTCGGCATCGGCCGCCGCCGCCTCCTTGGAGAGCTCGGCGTCGTAGGCGCGCCTCTGCTCCGGGTCGGACAGCACCGAGTACGCTGCATGGATCATGCGCACCAGGCCCGACAGGTCCTGTCCGGCGTCGGTCATGCCGTACTGGAACCGCTCGAGCAATGCGGCGTAGGCGGCTTCGATGCGCTGCGCCGTAGCGCAGGGTGCGAGCTCGAGGTAGTCGTAATGCGTGTAGTTCACCATCTTCTCCTGTCCGATTCGGCGGCGATGCACCACCCGCCAGCAATCGAGCAGCAACCATGCCATGCGCGGATTCCGTTCATCGGGCGACGGTAAGTCGTTGACGCAAGGCATGCGCAACCTTGGTCGCAACGTGCCCAACACACTTCGTGGTGTACGAAACCGGGGGCGCGGGCTCGGAGCGCGCCCCGCAACCGGTCAGATCACGCCGAGCGACGTGGGGTGGCTGGGCGGCGGGAACGCGCGGTCGATGTCGGCGAGGGTCGCCGCGGACAACGCGAGTGCTGCCGCGGCGCGGTTCTCGCGCAGATGATCGACATCGGCAGACTTGGGAATCGCGATCGCGCCGCGTGCGATCAGCCATGCCAGCGCGACCTGCGCCGGCGATGCGCCGACGGCCCGGGCGATCGTCCGCAGCCGTCGATCGTGCAGCAGTCCGCCTTCCCCGAGCGGGCAATAGGCGATCAGCGGAATCCGATGCGTTCGGCACAGTCCCGCCAGCGCCCATTCCGCGCCGCGCTCCCCGAGGTGATAGAGAACCTGGTTGGCGGCGCAATGCCTGCCTTCCGGCAGCGCGAGCAGCTCGTGCATGTCGTCGACGTCGAAATTCGAGACGCCCCAGCGCAGGATCTTGCCGTCGCGTCGCAGACGCTCGAAGGCGTCGACGGTCTCGGCCAGCGGAATGCGGCCCCGCCAGTGCAGCAGGTAGAGGTCGAGGCGATCGCTGCGCAAGCGCCGCAGGCTGCGCTCGCAGGCCGCGATCGCGCTCTTCGCGCCGGCGTTGTGCGGATAGACCTTGCTGACGACGAAGACCTGGTCGCGCCGGCCGGCGATCGCGTCCCCGACCACCTCCTCGGCGCCCCCGTCGCCGTACATCTCCGCGGTGTCGATCAGGGTCATGCCCAGCCCGATGCCGGCCGCCAGCGCAGCCGCCTCGCGCGAACGCCGCCGCGGCGACTCGCCCATGTGCCAGGTGCCCAGCCCCAGCGCCGGCACCGGCGTGCCGTCGGCAAGGAGGACGCTGGGCAGTGGAGTGTTCATCGCCGTGGTCCGTGGGCCGGGACAGCGCCGAGCATAGCGCGTTTGCCGGCGCGCTCCCGTAGAATGCGGCGATGACGCCGCTCGATGACTCCACCCGCGCCGGCGGCCGAGCGACCCCCGGCGAACGCAAGGTCGTGCGCGCGGCGTGCCCGCACGACTGTCCCGACACCTGCGCGATGCTGGTGACCGTCGAGAACGGGCGCGCGATCGAGATCCGCGGCGCGCCCGACCACCCGACGACCGCAGGTGCGCTCTGCACCAAGGTCGCGCGCTATCTCGACCGCACCTATTCGCCCGGGCGCCTGCGCCATCCGCTGCGCAGGATCGGGCGCAAGGGCGACGGGCGCTTTGCGCGCATCTCCTGGGACGAGGCGCTCGACGAGATCGCGACGCGCTTTCGCGACATCGCGCAATCCCCCGACGGCCCGCAGGCGATCCTGCCCTACAGCTATGCCGGGACGATGGGACTCCTGCAGGGGCAGTCGATGGATCGGCGCTTCTTCCACCGCCTGGGCGCGTCGCTGCTCGACCGCACGATCTGCTCGGCCGCGGGCAAGGCCGGCTGGGGCGCGGTCGTCGGCGCCTCGGTGGGCATGGACGTCGAGGAGTACGCGAACAGCGGCCTGATCCTGATCTGGGGCAGCAACCCGATCGCCTCGAACCTGCATTTCTGGACCCGTGCGCAGGAGGCCAAGCGGCGCGGGGCGAAGCTGGTCGCGATCGACCCCTGGCGCAGCGCAACCGCGGAAAAATGCCACGAGCACATCGCGCTGCTGCCCGGGACCGACGGCGCGCTCGCGCTGGGCATCATGCACGTGCTGATCTCCGAAGGGCTGATCGACCGCGACTACATCGATCGCTACACGATCGGTTTCGAGGCGCTGGCCGGGCGCGCGGCCGCGTGGACTCCCGAGCGCGCGGCGCGCGCCTGCGGCATCGGCCCGGAGCAGGTGGTCCGGGTGGCGCGCGAATACGGCAGCATCCAGCCGGCGGCGATCCGCCTCAACTACGGGATGCAGCGGGTCCACGGCGGCGGCAACGCCGTGCGCGCCATCGCCTGCCTGCCCGCGCTGGTCGGCGCCTGGCGTCACCCGGCGGGTGGCGCGCTGCTGTCGTCGTCGGGGACCTATCCGGTCGACACCGCGGCGCTGGAGCGCCCCGACCTGATCCGCGGGACGCCGCGGACGGTCAACATGTCGACCATCGGCGATGCGCTGACCCGTCTCGACGATCCGCCGGTGCGGGCGATCTACGTCTACAACTCGAACCCCGTCGCGGTCGCGCCCGAGTCCTCGCGGGTGGTCGCAGGTTTCTCGCGCGAGGACCTGTTCTGCGTCGTCCACGAGATCTTCAGGACCGACACCGCCGATTACGCCGACATCCTGCTGCCCGCGACGACGCAGCTCGAGCAGACCGATGTGCACAGCTCCTACGGCCACCTCTACGCGCTCGCCAACAACCCGGCGATCGCGCCGCTCGCTGAGGCCCTGCCCAACACCGAGGTGTTCAGGCGTCTCGCTGCGCGGATGGGATTCGACGAGCCGTGCTTTCGCGACAGCGACGAGGATCTGGCGCGCCAGGCCTTCCGCGCCGGCGATCCGCGGATGCGCGGCATCGACTGGGACACGCTGAAGGCCGAGGGCTTTCGCAGGCTCGACCTGCCGCGCCCCTGGGCGCCACTCGCGCAGGGCGGCTTCCCCACGCCTTCGGGCAAATGCGAATTCTGGTCGGAACGCATGCAGCAGGCGGGGTTCGACCCGCTGCCCGACTACGTTCCTCCGCATGAGTCGGTGGCGTCGAACCCCGGGCTCGCAAGCCGCTACCCGCTGGCGTTCATCTCCCCGCCGGCACGCAATTTCCTCAATTCCTCGTTCGCCAACCTGCCGGTCTCGATCGCCGAGGAGCGGATGCCGCGCCTCGAGATCCATCCGGAGGACGCGGCAACGAGGGACATCGGCGACGGTGACTCGGTGCGCGTGTTCAATGATCGCGGCAGCCTGCTGGCGCTGGCCCGCGTCACCGACCGCGCGCGCCGTGGCGTGGTCGTGGCGCCTTCGGTGTGGTGGCGCAAGCTCTCGCCGGGCGGCGAGAACGCGAACGCCGTGACCAGCCAGGCGCTGACCGACCTCGGCCGCGCCCCGACGTTCTACGATTGCCTGGTGGAAGTCGGGCCGGCCTGATCGCGACCGCCCCGGGCGGGACCCCGGCG
>JBLMVY010000117.1:0-4404 GCA_050256935.1 Candidatus Levyibacteriota bacterium
GAGAGCCTGCCGCTGCGCACCCGGCTGTCCGACGAGGAGGTCGCGCGCTTCGCCGTCAACCGCTACCGCTTCCCGGGGGTCGAGATCAAGGCGCGACTGTTCCGCCAGTACCCGTTCGGCGAGATCGCGTCGCACGTGCTGGGCTACATCGGCCGCATCAACGACAAGGACGTCGAGCGCATCGCCTCGTGGGACGAGACGGCGGACTACAAGGGCACCGACACCATCGGCAAGGCCGGCGTCGAGCTGTCCTACGAGCGCGAGCTGCACGGCACGACGGGGGTGGAGGACGTCGAGGTCGACGCCAACGGCCGCGCGGTGCGCACCCTCAAGCGCACGCCGCCGATCGCCGGCGACAACCTGCGGCTGTCGATCGACATCGGACTGCAGCAGGTGGCCGAGGCGGCGTTCGGCGACCGCCGCGGCGCGCTGGTGGCGATCGACCCGAGGAACGGCGACGTGCTGGCATTCGTGTCCAAGCCCGGCTTCGATCCGAACCTCTTCGTCGACGGCATCGATTCGACGAACTGGCAGGAGCTCAACGACTCGCCGGACAAGCCGCTGCTCGACCGGCCGCTGCGCGGCGCCTACCCGCCCGGCTCGACCATCAAGCCCTACCTCGCGCTGGCGGCGCTGCAGTCGGGCAAGCGCACGCCGGGCCAGACCATCTTCGATCCCGGCTATTTCCAGATCCCGGGGCAGTCGCACAAGTTCCGCGACGACAAACCCGGCGGGCACGGCGTCGTCGACATGTACAAGTCGCTGGTCGACTCCTGCGACACCTACTACTACACGCTGGCGAGCGAGACCGACATCGACGACACCGCGCGTTTCCTGTCGAAGTTCGGCTTCGGGCAGAAGACCGGCATCGACATCGAGGGCGAGCTGACCGGCGTGCTACCGTCGCGGGCGTGGAAGCGCCAGCGCTTCGCCGGCAAGAACTACCGCGACGACGCGCGCAAGTGGTACCTCGGCGACTCGGTCTCGGCGGGGATCGGCCAGGGCTACAACGCGTTCACGCCGATCCAGCTCGCCCATGCGATCGCCATGCTCGCCAACGACGGCGTCGGCTACACGCCGCACCTCGTCAAGTCGGTGCAGGACACCCGGACCGGCGCGGTCACGAACATCGCCAGCGAGCCGACGTCGCGCCTGGACGTGCGCCCCGACCAGCTCGCCGTCATCAAGAACGCGCTGGTCGGCGTGGCCAGGGAAGGGACGAGCGCCGCGGTGTTCAAGGACGCGAAATACGTGAGCGCGGGCAAGACGGGGACGGCGCAGGTGTTCTCGCTCAAGGGCGAGAAATACTCGGCGCACCGGGTCGACGAGCGCTTGCGCGACCATGCGTGGTACGAGGCCTATGCGCCCGCCGACCATCCGAGGATCGCCATCGCCGTGCTGGTCGAGAACGGCGGCTTCGGGGCCGAGGCCGCGGCGCCGATCGTGCGCAAGGTGTTCGACCACTACCTGCTCGGCGAGAGCGCGCCGGGGCCGGCCCCGGTCTCGCCGCAGAATTCGGCCGACGCGAGCGACTGACGATGACCCATCCGATCGTCAACGTCCTGCAGCGCGGATGGGAGATCCTGACGCGGCGCATCGACACCATGCTCTTCGCGGCCGCGCTCGCCATCGTCGGCGTCGGGCTGGTGACGCTGTTCTCGGCCTCCGACGAGAGCGTCCCCCGCATCACCAGCCAGCTGCTGAGCTTCGCTTTCGCGATCGCGCTGATGTGGCTGTTCGCGAACATCCCCCCGCAGACGCTGGCGCGCGGCGCGGTGCCGCTGTACGTCGTCGCCGTGACGCTGCTGCTGGCGGTGGCGATGTTCGGGATCGTGGTCAACGGCTCGCGGCGCTGGCTGAACCTCGGCGTTGCGCGATTCCAGCCCTCCGAGCTGATGAAGATCGCGCTGCCGCTGATGCTCGCCTGGTATTTCCAGAAGTTCGAGGGCCGCCTGCGCTGGCGCGATTTCGCGTTCGCCGCCGTGCTGATCGTCGTGCCGGTGTACCTGATCAAGCGCCAGCCCGACCTGGGCACGGCGCTGCTGATCGGCGCTTCCGGGTTCTACGTGCTGTACCTCGCCGGCCTGTCCTGGCGGGTGATCATCGGCCTCCTGCTCGGTGCGGCGGCCGTCGGCCCGCTGGTGTGGAGCCATCTGCACGGCTACCAGCGCACGCGCATCCTCACCTTCCTCGATCCGTCGCGCGATCCGCTGGGCGCGGGCTATCACTCGATGCAGGCGTCGATCGCGCTGGGCTCCGGCGGCATCGTCGGCAAGGGCTGGCTGAACGGCACCCAGACCCACCTCGATTTCCTCCCCGAGCGCCACACCGATTTCATCTTCGCCGTGTTCGGCGAGGAGTTCGGACTGATCGGCAACGCCGTGCTGCTGCTGCTCTACCTGCTGCTGATCGGCCGGGCGATGGTGATCACCGCCAATGCGTCGACGATGTTCGCCCGCCTGCTCGCCGGTGCCATCACCCTGATGTTCTTCACCTACGCCTTCGTCAACATGGCGATGGTGAGCGGACTGCTGCCGGTGGTCGGCGTCCCCCTGCCGCTGGTGTCGTACGGCGGGACCGCGCTGATCTCGCTGTTCATCGGGCTCGGCATCCT
Organism: Candidatus Levyibacteriota bacterium; assembly: GCA_050256935.1. Classification (GTDB taxonomy): domain Bacteria; phylum Pseudomonadota; class Gammaproteobacteria; order Burkholderiales; family Casimicrobiaceae; genus VBCG01. Next base: position 2,615 of record JBLMVY010000117.1, read on the forward strand.
GATGAGCGTGCAGGCACACCGCAAGCTGGTCGTCAGCTGAACCCGTTTCCTCGTTCCGGTTTCCCTTCCCCCGCTTCGCCCGCCCGCCCCGCACCCTGTCGGTGCGGGCTGCGCCTGCCGTTCGTCGGAAAATTATGACAGCGGCATGGAGACATATGACACTCGCATACGCACTTTGTGCTGCTCAAGGGGAAATGGTCAATGTACGCACTCAACATCAACGGGAAGAGCTACAGCGTCAACGTCGATGGCGCGACGCCGCTGCTCTGGGTATTGCGCGACGTCCTCGGACTGACCGGCACCAAGTACGGCTGCGGGATCGAGATCTGCGGCGCCTGCACGGTGCTGGTGGACGGCCAGCCCGAGAAATCCTGCGACATGGACACCTCGGAAGCGGTCGGCAGGACGATCGTGACGATCGAAGGGCTGTCCCCCGACCGCAGCCATCCGGCCCAGAAGGCGTGGATCGCGCACCAGGTCCCCCAATGCGGCTACTGTCAGTCGGGAATGATCATGGCCTGCGCCGGCGCGATGCAGGCAGGCCACCACGGCAACGAGATCGTCTCCGAGATCGGCAACGTCTGCGTGTGCGGCACGTATGCGCGGATCAAGGACGCCGTTCAGGGCCTGTGAGACGGAGCGAAGCCATGACATTGCCAGCTGAAATCTTCTCGGGCGCGAGCGCGCCCGCAATGGACCGCCGCGGTTTCCTGACCCTGGGTGCCAAGGGCCTGGTCGTCGCGTTCGCGATGCCGCTGGTGGGCCGCAGCGCCGCCGTCCAGGCGGCGACGACGCCGCCGACGCCGCAGCAGCTCGCCAACGCCTACGTGCACGTGGGCACCGACGGCTCGATCATCCTGTGGTTCGGAGGCTCCGAGATGGGGCAGGGCGCGATGAGCGGGCTCGCGCAGATCCTCGCCGAGGAGCTGATGGTCGACTGGAACCAGGTCACCGTGAAGCAGGCGGGCGTCGACCCGATCGTGTCCTATCTGACCGGCGGCAGCAGCGCAGTCAGCCGTCGCTACGTCACCCTGCGCAACGCCGCGGCCGCAGCGCGCGAGCTGCTGATCGCCGCCGCGATGACCAAGACCGGCGACAGCAACCGCGACCACTACGCGGCGAAGAGCGCGACCGTCGTCTACACCAATCCGACGACGCAGTCGGTGACCACCTGGCCGTATGCCGGGCTCGCGACGCTGGCGGCTTCGCAGACGGTGCCCGCGGACCTGCGCCTCACCGACGCCGGCAAGTTTCGGCTGATCGGCCAGCCCGTGCCGCGCGTCGACATTCCTTCCAAGGTCGATGGCAGCGCCAAGTACGGCATCGACACCTGGATGCCGGGCATGGTGTTCGCGACCATCAAGCATTGCCCGGTCATCGGCGGCACGCTCGCAAGCACGCCGGCCACCCCTTCGGGCGCCATCGCCGTCGTTCCCTGCAAGGCCTCGGACACCCGCGGCGCGGTCACGGCCGGCACGGTCAACGCGGTTGCGGTGGTCGCCAGCAACACCTGGCTGGCGATGCGCCTCGCCAACGGTCTGTCGGTCAGCTGGAAGATGCCGGCCTCGACTGCCAGCGTCGACAGCGCGTCGATCCTCGCCCAGGCGCAGACGCTGATGGCGAGCGGCCAGGCGCTGTGCGCCGAGCCCGCGCCACCCGCCGGCACGACCCCCGCGGCCTACGCTTCGGCGATCGAGCCGACGGTCAAGGCCGCGCTGGGCACGCCGACGATCGACGCGACCTACACGCTGCCCTACCTCGCGCACGCGACCATGGAGGTGGTGAACTGC
>JBLMVY010000118.1:0-13322 GCA_050256935.1 Candidatus Levyibacteriota bacterium
GATGGCCACATCAACGCCTTCGACCCTGCGACCGGCGAGTCCTATGGACAGCTCAGGGGTACGAACGGCAAGCCGATCGCCATCGACGGCCTGTGGGGCATGGCCTTCGGCAACGGTTTCCTGGGCCAGCCGGTCAACACGCTGTTCTTCACTGCCGGATCCAACGACGAGGCCGACGGCTTGTACGGCAGCCTGGAAGCGACGCCCGATCACGGCAACGGTCACCATTAGCCTCGACGGCTGTCGGCGCCCGCCGCGCTGCAAGGCATCGCTCCTGCAGCACGCCCTCGCCCGGATCGTCCGTCCGGGTGAGGGAGGTCGGCGCCGTCGTCGCCGGTGCGACTCGCGATTTCACCGATGCGATCCCTCGCCTTCATCGTCTTCGTCGGCGCAGTGTCGTACGCCGGTTGCCAGGAGGCACTCGCCGTCCCGAGCTTCGCCCGGCAGACCGGCTTCGAGTGCACAACCTGCCATTTCAGCTGGCCTGAGCTCACCAGCGTGGGCAGGCAGTTCAAGCTCGGTGGATTCACCCTGATGCGCGAGACGGCCGGGAACCGCCCGTGGCTTCCTGCCAGCCGCGACGGGCCACCACCCAAGCTTCCTCTCGCGGCGATGGTGCAGGGGTCGGTGACCGATACGCATCGAACGACCGGCGCCGATCCCGCCGATTTCCCGCGCAATGGGGATCTGGCCCTGCAGCAAGTCTCCGCGTTCTATGCCGGACGGATCGTCGAGCACCTCGGCGCATTCGCGCAGTGGAGCTATGACGGGATCGCCCATCGCGGGTCGGTCGACAACGTCGACATTCGCGCCGCCGGACAGCGGGAGGGCAACGGCCCCGACCTCAGCTACGGACTGACGCTCAACAACAACCCGACCGTTTCCGACATCTACAACACGACGCCGGCCTGGGGCTTTCCGTATGCGTCGTCGAGCGTCGCGGTCGCGCCGAATGCTTCGTCGCTGATCGACGGCGGACTCGCCCAGCAGGTCGCCGGACTCGGGGTCTATGCGATGTGGAACCGGACCGTCTATGCGGAGATTGCCGGATACGGCACGGCGGACGGCGCGCTGTCCCTGTTCCGCGCGGGGACCGACAGGACGACCGACGCCGTGCTGCGCGGCGCCGCGCCGTACTGGCGGCTCGCCCTGCAGCATGTCTGGGAGGGCGGCGTGCACAGCGCGATGATCGGTACCTACGGCATCGTTGCGCGCAGGTTTCCCGACAGCCTCGCGCCAACCGGTCCGACCGACCGGTACCGCGACATCGGCATCGACGCCCAGTATCAATACGTGACCGATCGTCATCGCTTTTCGGCGCAAGTCGACTGGATCGACGAAAGCCAGGATCTCGATGCAACGGCCGCTGCCGGCGGCTCGACCCATCCGACGGACGCGCTGCGAACCTTCAGAGCCAAGGCGACCTATTACTACGACCAGAGCTACGGCGCGACGATCCAGTACTTCCGAACCGCGGGCAGCACCGATGCGGGCCTCTACGACACGGGCGAACCCGTGACCGGCAGTGCAGCGGGGAGCCCCGGGAACAGCGGGATCGTGGCAGAGCTGGACTGGCTGCCACGTCGCGACCTGCGGCTGATGCTGCAGTACACGGCGTACCGGACGTTCAACGGCGGCAGCACCAACTATGATGGGTTCGGCCGCAACGCGAAGGACAACGACACCTTGTATTTCGTCGTGTGGTGGATGATCTGACTGGCGACGAGAGGAGGAGAATGCGATGCGCGAGTGTCAATTCGACCCGGTTCGGCGTGCGCTCCTGGTGGAAAGCGGCAAGGTGGCAGGGCTCGTCTGCCTCGCCGCGGCAGCGGGCAGGAGCGGGCCTGCGACGGCCAAGGCGGCGAAAGCGGATTTCATGTACCAGGATCACCAGCACGACGGGAAGAGCTGCAGCCAGTGCAGGTTCTTCGCGCCAGACGCTCGGACCCCCGGGGTCGGCACCTGCTCGGTCGTCGCGGGAGTGATCAGCCGCAATGGCTGGTGCGCGGCCTTCTCGCCGAAGGCGCTCCCCTGACTTCGTCCATGCGCCTGAGCTTGTCCCGGGCGCGGGAGAGGCGCGACATCACCGTTCCGACGGGAATCGAGAGCACGGTCGCGATCTCCCGGTAATGCAGTTCCTCGACCGCAGCCAACAGCAGCACCTCGCGCTGCTCGTCGGGCAGACGATCCAGCCGCTGCAGCACTTCGCGCAGTTCGACGCGGTCGACCTGATTGCCGTCCACGGCGATCTGTCGGGCGGCGCCGTTTTCCCCTTCGGCGTCGATCGAGACGTTTGCCGTCTCGCGGCGCGCGAGCGCAAGCTGGTTCACGTAGACGTTGTGCATGATCGTGAACAGCCATGCGCGCAGATCGGATCCCGCTTTCCACAGGTGCCGCCTCTCCCACGCGCGCGCCAGCGCGTCCTGCACGAGATCATCGGCGCGAGCCGAGTCCCGAGTGAGCGCTCGTGCGTAGCGCCGCAACCGCGGAATGGCGGCGAGCAGGGCCTGCTGCGGAAGCGGCGGCGCGGCCAGGGGAGCGGCGGACGGCGACGTGGTGACGATCGGCCCCGGCGCGAGCCGGGGCGGGCAGACACACTCCATGCTTGCCTCCTCGCCGTCTATTCCCCGGAAGGCGGTTGCGGTTCAAGGCAGGAGTCGCCCGCTGCATGCGTCGCGCCGGGCCCGCAAACGAAACGCCCCGGCACCTTGCGGTGCCGGGGCGCTCCCTCGTCTGCCGTGCCGGCGCGTCAGGCCTTCTTGGCCCAGGCCGTGCACCATCCCTTGGCGTTGACCAGCTTGCCCCCGAACAGGCTGCAGGGGCCGTCGGCCGCGCCGGGCTTGCCCGAATACAGCGCGCAATTGCCGCACATGGCGGTGCTGTCCTTGCGGGCCGCCGCCTTGGTCGCATCCATTTTGTAGCCCAGCGACACCGCCATCGGGTCGCTTTCGCTGACGGCTTCGACCGCTTGGGCCGTTCCGCTCAGCAGCAGGTTGACGAAAGGTGCGGCGGCGATGCCCGCGGCGCTGATCCTGATGAAACGACGGCGATCTTCGTGTCTGGTGGTCTTGGTCATGGTGGTTTTCCCGGATTCGAGAGGGGCCCCGGGGGTCCGGCACGTCCGGAGCAGACCACAGCCTAGTCCGGCGGCCGCCCCGGCGGATTGACGGAAATCAACCGCGCGGGGGATGAACCGGGCTCGCCCGGTGTGCCTGCGGGCGAGCCCTTCGGCCGTTTACCTACGCCGGCGCGGCCTGCGGTTCGCCCGCTGGCTCCGCCGCGCGGCCGTGCCAGCGCCTGCGCATCGGCTTGAGCGCGAACAGGGCGAGCAGTCCGGTCAGGATGTCCATGGTCACGATCAGCGCGAACACCGGCATCCAGCTCCCGGTGTGCTGGTGCAGCAGCGCCGCCACGGGCCCGCCGAGCACCGAACCCACGCCCTGGGCCATGTACAGGAAGCCATAGTTGACCGTCGCGTGCCGGGGGCCGAAGGTGTCGGTCAGGGTCGAGGGGAACAGCGAGAAGATCTCGCCCCAGCCGAAGAACACCAGCCCGGACAGGAGCACGAACGCCAGCGCGTTGTCGCGGTAATAGACGAGGAGCAGGATCGCCAGGCCTTCCAGGATGAAAGCCAGGGCCATCGTGTTCTCGCGGCCGATGCGGTCGGACACCCAGCCGAAGAACGGTCGCGTCAGGCCGTTGGTGATCCGATCGAGCGACAGGGCGAGCGGCAGCGCCGCCAGCCCGAAGACCGTGACGTCGCTGACGCCGAAATCCTTGGCGAACGCGCCCATCTGCGAAATCACCATCAGGCCGCCGGTGGACATCATGGTCATCATCACGAACAGCAGCCAGAAGATCGGCGTGCGCAGCATCTGGCGCGGGGCCAGCGACTCGCGCGCCTGAAAGCGCAGCGCGAGCGCACCGGCGCCGGCGAGTGTGGCGGTGGTCGCATCCCTGGGCGGCATGCGCAGGCCCTGCGCCGCCAGCACGCCGACTCCGGCGAGGATCAGTCCGAACACCGTCAGCGCATGCTGGTAGCCGGACTGCTGCATCAGCGACGAGATGGGAAAGGTGGTGAACAGCGCGCCGAAGCCGTAGCCGGCGGCGACGACCCCGGTGGCGAGGCCGCGGCGATCGGGGAACCACTTGACCATCAGTCCGACGATGCCGACGTAGATGATCCCGGTGCCCAGCCCGCCGAGCAGGCCGTAACTGAGATACAGCCCGACCAGGCTGCTCGCCGTGGCCGCCAGCACCCAGCTCGCGCCGGTGAGGATCGCGCCGGCGGTGATCATCGCGCGGGGACCGAAGCGGTCGATCAGCACGCCCTGCAGCGGCGAGAACCAGGTCTGGAGGACGATCAGGATCGAGAACGTCACCTGCAGGCCGGCGAGGCTCGCGCCGGTGGCGGTCTGCATCGGCTTCACGAACAGCGCCCACACGTACTGTGGGCTCGAGATGGCCATCATGGCGATGAGCCCGAGCAGCAGCTGCGTCCATCTGGAACCTGTCGACGCCGACTTGGCATTCGGCGTCGCTTGCGCGACGGTGAAACCCATTGCGTTCTCCTCGAGTCGATTGCGAAACGAACTGGACCTCGATTCGCAAGAGCGATGCCAGAACGTCATGTCGCTGAATTCTCGGAACAATGTTCCCGGGAACCGCGCCGGCGCCGCGTCCGGTCGCACTCGGGCAGTGCATCGTCGGGCGCCGAAGCTCCAAATCGATGCAGGGTCGCGCCGGATCGCGCATGCCCGCGGATTCCGGCCGGACGGATCCGGCGCAATCGGCGATGGCACAATGGACGACCGCCTCGTCGAATGCCGGAGGACCTCCAATGACTGCATCGCAAGTGAGCCGCTTCGGCAGCGGCAAGTCGATCAAGCGCGTCGAGGACGACGCACTGCTGCGCGGCAAGGGGCTGTTCGCCGACAACGTGCCCGCGGCCGGGCAGCTCGTCGCATCCTTCGTTCGCTCGCCCCACGCGCATGCGCGCATCGTCCGCATCGAGACGCAGGCCGCGGCGGCGATGCCCGGCGTGGCGAGGATCCTCACCGGCCGCGATCTTCTCGACGCCGGGGTCCAGCCGATTCCCAACTCCGCCGACTTCAGGCGCGCCGGCGGCGAGCCGACCGCAACGCCTCCGCACCACGCCCTGGCCGTCGACACCGTCCGCTACGTGGGCGAGGCGGTCGTCGCGGTGGTCGCCGCAACCCTCGCCCAGGCGCGCGACGCCGCCGAAGCCGTGGTGGTGGACTACGATCCGCTGCCTGCGGTCGTCGACGCCGCGGCTGCCGTTGCGCCAGGAGCGGCGACGGTGGTGGCCGATGCGCCCGACAACATCGCCTGCGAAATCCGCCACGGCGATCCTGCCGCCGCCGAAGCCGCATTCGCGCGCGCCGCGCACGTCGTCGCCCTCGACCTCGTCAACCAGCGGGTCGCACCGTCGCCGATCGAGCCGCGCTCCACGCTCGCCACCTGGGACGCGGCGGAGGACCGCCTGACCCTGCGCGTGACCTGCCAGACGCCCACCGGATTGCGCGACGAGCTGTGCGATCCCGTGCTGGGGCTGCCCAAGGACAAGGTCCGCGTGGTCGTCGGCGACGTCGGCGGTGGCTTCGGGATGAAGACCGCGCTCTATCCGGAGGACGTCGTCGTCGCCTTCGCCGCGCGCGAGCTGAAGCGCCCGGTGCGCTTCACCGCCGAGCGCATCGAGGAATTCCTGGCGGCCGGGCACGGCCGCGACGTGACGAGCAAGGCGGAGCTCGCGCTCGACGCCGACGGCCGCATCCTCGCGCTGCGCGTGGCCTCGCTCGCCAACGTCGGCGCCTACGCCACGCCCGCGGGGGTGGTGATCCAGCTCGTGATCGGTCCCTGGGTGTCGACCAGCATCTACGACATCCCGGTGATCGACGTCGGCATCAGGGCCGTGCTCACCCACACGCTGCCCACCGGGCCGTACCGTGGCGCAGGGCGCCCGGAAGCGATCTACATCATCGAGCGGCTGATGGACGCCGCGGCGCGCCAGACGGGCATCGACCGCACCGAGCTGCGCCGGCGCAACATGATCCGCCCCGAGCAGATGCCCTACACCAACCCGATGGGCAAGACCTACGACAGCGGCCAGTTCGCGAAGGTGATGGACAAGGCGCTGGCGCTCGCCGACTGGAAAGGCTTCGAGGCGCGCGCCGCCGCGTCGAAGGCGCGCGGCCGGCTGCGCGGGCAGGGGATCGCGACCTTCCTCGAATGGACCGGCGCCGACGTGTTCGAGGAGACGGTCAGCGTCACCGTGAGCGGCGCGGGCGAGATCGAGATCTGGACTGCCGCGCAGGCGATGGGGCAGAGCCTCGCCACGACCTTCACCCAGCTCGCCGTCGACGTCTTCGGCGTGCCGGTGGAGAGCATCCGCGTGCGCTTCGGCGACACCGACCGCGCCACCGGTTTCGGCAGCGCCGGCTCGCGCTCGCTGTTCGTCGTCGGCTCGGCGGTGCAGGTGGCCTCCGAGCGCACGGTGGCGAAAGCGCAGGATCTCGCGGCGAAGGAGCTCGAGACCGCGGCGGCCGACATCGAGTACCGCGACGGGGTGTTCAGCATCGCCGGCACCGACCGGCGCATCGGCCTGTTCGAGCTCGCGCGGCGCCAGTCCGGCGAGCGCATTGCACTGCAGTCGACGAGCTCGGTGGGGGCGGCGAGCTGGCCCAACGGCTGCCACGTCTGCGAAGTGGAGATCGACCCCGAGACCGGGGCGGTCGCGCTCGACGGTTACTGGTCGGTCAACGACGTCGGCCGCGTGGTGAACCCGATGGTCGTCGTCGGCCAGCTCGAAGGCGGCGCCGTGCAGGGCATCGGCCAGGCGCTCGCCGAGCGCTTCGTCTACGACGCCGATTCGGGCCAGGCGCTGACCGCGAGCTTCATGGACTACGCGCTGCCACGCGCGGCGGACACCTGCCGCTTCGTGATGACCATGGACGAATCCACCCCCTGCCTCACCAACCCGATGGGCGTGAAAGGCGTGGGCGAGCTCGGCACCATCGGTGCGACCCCTGCGGTCGTCAACGCGGTGATGGACGCGCTGGCGCGCGCCGGATGCGGCGAACGCCTCGCCGACCTGCAGATGCCGCTCACTTCCGAGCGGGTCTGGACGGCGCTGCAGGGCTGAAGCGCCGCCGTGCCCTGCGTGCAAGCACGCGGACCATGCCCCGCATTCCCGCCTCGCGGCGGACGTCGAACCCGTTGTCCTCGAGACAGGTGACCAGGGCGTCGGCCGGCAGCCGCAACTTCCGATAGTGGCTGACCCGGGTTTGCCAGCCGTCCGCACGGCGCTCGTGCAGGATGTCGTGCACGACGACGGCGTCCGGCTCGTACTCCAGGAAACAGGTGAGGAAGCGCGTGTCGTCGCTTCGTACGGGAATGAAACGCTGGTCCGCCAGGAGCGGCGCCGAATAGTCGCGCAACGACGCGACGAACAGGCCGCCGGGTGGCAACGACGCGGCAGCCCGCTCGACGAGGATCTCGACGTCGGCGATTTCTGGCAGGTGGGTCATGGTGTCGCCCATGCACAGGATCGCCGAGGGCGCTTCGGTGATGTGCCTCTGGAACCCGAGCAGGTCGTCGTTGACCGTCCGGATGGGCAGATCGCCGCGCAGCGCGTCGAGCGTGGCCAGCAGCGTGGCCGAAGTGTCGATGGCCGTCACCCGCGCGCCCCTGCGTGCGAGGGGAATCGAATGCATGCCGAAGCCTGCACCCAGATCGAGCACCACCGCGCCCGGCGCGGCCGGCAAGCCCAGCGCCTCGACCTCGGCGCCGCCGGTCTGCAGTGCGGCCTCGGCCCCGCCGGCCATCCACACGTAGATCGGCGCGAGGTGGCGTTCGTAGTGTTGCGCGACGGTGGTCACCGGAGTCCTCGACTCATGGATTGCGGGCAGTGACGATCCAGGTGCTCGAGGGTGCCCACACGCCATCGTTCCGCGCGTAGGGCGCCAGCGTCTCGCGCAGCGCGGCGACGACCTCGGGGGCGCGCCTTTCGCCTTCCGCGCCGGCGAGGCGGATGATCTCGCCGGCCGGGCCGAGGGCCATGGCGAAGTCGACGGCGTCCGGGAGATCCCTGCCGATGCAGATGTCGGCGTCGTGGCGCTCGAATGCGATGCGCTCGTAGCCCGCGCCTTGCAGCAGCGCGCTGACCATGTCCGGGCCCGCCATCGAGAACGGCCCCGGCCCGCAGTGCACCTGATCGGTATCCTCGTGGGCCACGACCGGGACGATCTCGCGCACCCGAACCTCCGCCTCGTGCAGCCACGGGTTGTCCTCGCGCCGGCGCCATACCACCATGGTCAGCGTGCCGCCGGGGTCGAGCGCGCGCCTGATGTTGCGCAGGGCGGCGCCCGGCAGGGCGAAGAACATCGTTCCGAAGCGGGAGAAGGCGTGGTCGTAGGGTCCGCGCAGGTCGTCCGCCTGCACGTCGGCCTCGAAGAACGCGGCGTTGCGAACGCCTGCCAGGCGCGCGTCCTGCGCCGCGGCCGCGACGAAGTTGCGGGCGCAGTCGACCCCGACCGCGGCGCCCCGCGGACCGACATCGTTGGCGATCCTCTGCGTGCAGTCGCCGAAGCCGCAGCCGACATCCAGCACGCGCGCGCCTTCGGGATGAGCGTGCCGGGCGAGCGCCGCGTCGCTGTGCACGGACAGTCCCTCGGTCAGCAGGTGCTTGAAGCGACAGAACTTGTCGAACAGCACGCCATTCCACGCCGCGATGACGGCGTCGTTCTCGTCCGCCATGGAAGCCTCCGGTTTGCCCGTCGTTGCCTGGTGGTCGCCCTGTTGCCCGGTTACCCGGTTAACGGGTTGCGCGGCTGGCCGGCCACCCGGCTAGCCGATCGTTGCGCGCTGCTCGCCCCGACGTCGAAGCCTGCAGCGCGCTCGCGCCTCAGCGCTTGGTGATGACGACCTCGAGGTACTCGCCGGGAACGACCAGCGACGACTTGCCCCCGATGTTCATGTCCTCGAGCAGCGCCGTGATGTCGCTCGCGAGCCTTTCTCCGGTCGCCGGGTCGAGCGCGGCGAAGACCTTGTGCGTGGGCCCGTAGTAGTCGCGGAAGACCTGCAGCCAGTGCGCGGCCGAGCGATAGCGGAAGTTGAAGTTGCGCCGCTCGCAATGGATCTTCGCGGCCTTGCTGCCGAACAGCTCGACCAAGTGCGGCTCGGTGCCCCACAGCGCCGGGGACTTCAGTCCGGCCACAGGCGGCACGTAGCGGCCGATGAGCTTGAACAGCCGCCCGATGAAGCCCTCGGGCGTCCAGTTCGCCATGCCGATGCGACCGCCGTCGCGCAGCACGCGCAGCATCTCGCGGGCGACGCGGTCGTGCTCGGGCGTGAACATGGCGCCGAAGGTCGACAGCACGACGTCGAAGCTGCCGTCTTCGAAAGGCAGCTGCTCGGCGTCGGCGACCTGGAACTTCACGGCCAGGCCCTCGGCGCGCGCGCGCTCACGGCCCTTGTCGAGCAGTGCCGGAACGTAGTCGGTCGACGTGACCTCGGCGAAGCGGTGCGCCGCGGCCAGCGTCGCGTTGCCGTTGCCGGCAGCCACGTCGAGGACGCGCTCGCCGGCGCGCACGTCGGCGGCCTCGGCGAGCGACTCGCCGACGATCTGGATGGTCGTGCCGATGACCGCGAAGTCGCCGCTGGCCCACGTCGCCTGCTGGCGGCTCTTGATCGCGGCAAAATCGGGGGCGGCGGGGCGGGTGTCGAGAACGGTGCTCATGTGAAACTCCTGAGTGAGTGGGTGTCGGCCCGCAGCGGGGGCCGGTGCCGGAAGGCGATCGACGCGTCATCGCGACGACGAGCCGATTGTTCCCTTCGACGGCCATTGACGCTTCACTCGCCGTCGTGCAAATTTGCCCCAGCGTCCGCACCTGCAGTGCCGATTGATCGTGCGTCCGCCTTTCTTGATCGCGACGCTGCCGCCCCCGACGTCAACCCGCCATGAAGCACGACCCACTGTCCGACGTCCTGCGCAGCGTGCGCCTTCGCGGCGCGGTCTTCTACTACGTCAATTGCCGTGACGAGTGGGTCGCCGAGTCGCCCGCCGCGCGCGACGTCGGCGACATCGTGATGCCGGGCGCCGAGCACGTGCTGGGCTACCACCTGATCATCAAGGGCGGCAGCTGGGCCGCAACCGGCGGCGTGCCGCCGGTGCGCCTGGCCAGCGGCGACATCGTGATGTTCCCGCGCGGTGACGCCCACGTGCTGTCGAGCGCGCCGGGAATGCGCGCGCAGCACGGCGATGGCCGCTGGGTGTCGGCGACCAAGGACGATCCCAAGCCGATCCCGGTCGCGTATCACGGGGACGTGGTGGAGCCCGGCGTGGCGATGCCGATCGAGGAGGCCAGCACCGTCATCATCTGCGGCTTCGTCGGTTGCGACCTGCGGCCGTTCAATCCGCTGATCGAGGCGCTGCCGCGTCTCCTCCACCTGCCCGCCGGGGGCGTCGGCGAGTGGGTCGCGCCGGTGCTGCACCAGGCGGCCTCGGAATCGCATCTGCGTCGGCCCGGCAGCGCCGCCGTGCTCGAGCGGGTCAGCGAGATGGTGTTCGTCGACGCCGCGAGGCGCTACCTCGACGGGCTGCCGCCGGATGCCTCGGGCTGGCTGGCGGCGCTGCGCGACCGGCACGTCGGGCGGGCGATCGGGCTGATGCACGAGCGGCCTGCCGACCCGTGGACGATCGACGAGCTGGGACGGCAGGTCGGCCTGTCGCGCTCGGCGCTGCACGAGCGTTTCGTCGAACTGGTCGGGCACCCGCCGATGCAGTACCTGACGAACTGGCGCATGCAGTGCGGCGCGCGCCTGCTGCGCGAGGGGCAGGCGACGGTGGCGACGATCGCCCAGGAAGTCGGCTACGAGTCGGAAGCCGCGTTCGCGCGGGCGTTCAAGCGCCTGGTCGGCCAGCCGCCTGCGGCATGGCGCCGGGCGCAGCGCCCGTCTTGACGGGCGCGCCCTGCTCGACTAGATTCACTTAGCAATCTAAGTATATCCACCGTGACGCTGCGACGGCGCTCGAACTGACGTTCGAGCCGGACATCGCGGTGGCGGCGAGGGACGACGTCCGCGCCGCGCCCTGGAACAGGTGACCCCATGCTGACCCACGAGGAAAACGAGCTTCTGTGCCGCGTCGAGGGCGACGCGCCCTGCGGCCGGCTGATGCGGCGTCTGTGGACGCCGGTGTGCCTGATCGAGGAAGTTTCCGAGCCCGACGGCGCGCCGGTCAAGGCGCGGGTCCTGGGCGAGGATCTGGTCGTGTTCCGCGACACCGACGGCCGCGTCGGGGTGATGGACGAGTACTGCCCGCACCGCCGCGCCTCGCTGGTGTACGGACGCAACGAGGAATGCGGACTGCGCTGCCTCTACCACGGCTGGAAGATGGACGTCGAAGGCAACGTGCTGGAGATGGCCTCCGAGCCCGCGGCCAGCGGCATGGCCGGCAAGGTCAAGCACAAGGCCTATCCGGTCAAGGAATGGGGCGGCATGGTCTGGGCGTACATGGGCGCGCGCGAGACGATGCCCGAGTTCACGCCGCCGCCGTGGGCGCCGGTCGCCGAGGCGCGGGTGTCGATCGCCAAGGCGATCATCCCCTGCAACTGGGCGCAGATCCTCGAAGGCGCGATCGACTCGGCGCACAGCTCGAGCCTGCATTCGTCGGACATGGTCCCGGCGCGCGTCGACGGCGCCAGGGCCACCGCCAACCTGTGGCTGCGCCCGTCCACCGACAAGGCGCCGCGGCTGCAGGTCGAGCGCACGCCTTACGGCTTCCGCTATGCAGCGCTGCGCCGGCCGATCAAGGACGCGGCGACCATCGACTACGTGCGCTCCAGCGTCTTCGTCGCGCCGGCCACCGTGCTGATCCCGCCCAACAATCTCTACAACGTCGCCAACGTCAACGTGCCGATGGACGACACCAGCACGGCGTTCTATTTCATCGCCTGGGGCCATCCGTCGACCACCCCCGAGACCGAGACCTGGCGCCGCTTCCTGCGCCAGACGGTGGGCGTGGATCTCGATGCCACCTACCGTCCGCTGCGCAACGTCGACAACCGCTTCTGGCAGGACCGGCAGGCGATGAAGGCGGGCAACTTCACCGGCATCACCGGCTTCCCCAACCAGGACATCGCGATGTGGGTGACCATGGGACCGATCGCCGACCGCAGTCGCGAGCGCCTGGGGGCGAGCGACCTCGCGATCGTCGAGTTCCGCCGCCGGATGCTCGACGCGCTGAAGGAGTTCCAGGCCGGGGGTCCTGCGATCGGCACCGGGGAGCGCGCGATCCCGCGCAGCGTCTGCGCGTTCCAGGCGATGGTGCCCAAGACCGGCGACTGGCGCTCGCACGCGGCGAGCTACGTCTGGGACGACGGCGGGCAGCGCCCCGAGCTCGAGCCCTCGTATTCGGTGACCACGCGCTGACCTCGCGGTAACCACGCGCTGACCTCGCGCCGATCGCATCCCTCCGAGACCCTTCCATGTCCAAGCTTCGCCTCTCCGTCGCCATGGGCGACTACGACCGCACCCGCGCGCTGCTCGACGGCCGCATCCTCATCGACGGGGTCGATCCCGTCTACATGACGCTGAGCCCCGAAGAGATGTTCTTCCGCGCGATGCGCAGCGTCGACTTCGACGTCTGCGAGCTGTCGTTCTCGAGCTACCTGGTCCGTGCCGCGCGCGGCGACAGCCCCTATGTCGCGGTGCCGGTGTTCCTGTCGCGGGCGTTTCGCCACACGTCGATCTACGTGCGCAAGGATCGCGTGAAGGCGCCCGCCGACCTCAAGGGCCGGCGCGTCGGCGTGCCCGAGTACCAGTTGACCGCGATCGTCTGGGCGCGCGCGCTGCTGCAGGACGATTTCGGCGTTCGCCCGCAGGACGTCACCTGGGTGCGCGGCGGCATCGACACGCCGGGCCGGCCCGAGAAGATCAAGCTGCAGCTTCCGCCCGAGGTCAGGCTCGAGGCCGCGCCCGAGGGCACGACGATCTCCGAGCTCCTCGACCGCGGCGACATCGACGGCTTCATCGCGCCGCGGGCGCCGGGCGCTGCCGCGCTGCGCAACCCCGACGTCGGCTGGCTGTTCGACGACCCGACCGCGGTGGCGAAGGACTACTACCGGCGCACCGGCGTGTTCCCGATCATGCACGTCGTCGGCATTCGCCGCGAGCTCGCGGCCGAGCACCCGTGGCTGCCCGCCGCGGTGCAGAAAGCCTTCACGCAGTCCAAGGCCGCGGCGATCGAGGCGCTGTCGGACACCTCGGCGACCAAGGTCACGCTGCCTTTCGTCGAGGAGCAG
>JBLMVY010000119.1:0-5293 GCA_050256935.1 Candidatus Levyibacteriota bacterium
TGGGCGGCGGAGATCGGCAGGGGGTCGCCCAGGCCCAGTTCGTGGAACTCGGCGGCGGCGCGCTCGGGCGCGATGCCTTCGGTCTTGTTGACGGCGAGCACGATCGGCCGTCCCGAGCGGCGCAGCAGGTCGGCGATCGCCGTGTCCTGCGGGGCGAGCCCGGCGCGGCCGTCGACGATGAACACCACGACGTCGCATTCGGCGATCGCGGCCCTCGCCTGCTTCGCCATCTCGAACAGGATGCCCGACGTCGCGACAGGCTCGAAGCCGCCGGTGTCCACGACCAGGAACTCGCGCTCCCCGTAGCGGCCGCGGCCGTAATGGCGATCGCGTGTCAGCCCCGGGAAGTCCGCGACCAGCGCGTTGCGCGTGCGCGTCAGCCGGTTGAACAGCGTCGACTTGCCGACGTTGGGACGGCCTACCAGTGCGATCGTGGGCAGCATCGTGGCGAACGCTCGATCAGTGGCGGCACGGCGTCGCGCGCATCAATGCGCCGCCACCGAATAGACGTTGCCATTCTGCGATTGCCACAGGATCCCGCCGCCGAACTGCGATGGCTGCGCGGTGGCGACGCTGCCGTCGGTGGCGAGCCTTGCGAGGTAGGTCCCGTCGCTGCGCGACAGCAGGTGCAGGTAGCCCTCGATGTCGACGACGCCGAGGTCGTCGCCGATGATCTGCGGGCCGCCGATGTGGCGCTTGGCGAGGGCATCCTGCTTCCATACCGATGCACCGTTGCTGCGGTCGA
Source organism: Candidatus Levyibacteriota bacterium (assembly GCA_050256935.1). Taxonomy (GTDB): domain Bacteria; phylum Pseudomonadota; class Gammaproteobacteria; order Burkholderiales; family Casimicrobiaceae; genus VBCG01. Next base: position 746 of record JBLMVY010000119.1, read on the forward strand.
GGGCCTGCACGACGCCCTTGTCGTCGACGACGTAGATGCGCTTCGAGTCCCCGGTGATGCCGGCGAGGCTCGAGATGTCGCGCGTCCACAGCAGCGTTCCGCGCACGACGTCGAAGCAGGCCACCCGTCCCTGGAACGCCACGGCGCAGGCCTCGGTCTCGTCGACGAAGGGGAGGCTGGTCACGTCGGCGATGCGCTCGAGCTCGGTCGCGCCCTTGGGAACCGCCACCGTCGCGTCCCATCCGATCGCGCCGGTCTGCGAGGCGAGCGCCAGCAGCTGACCGCCCGCGGTGCCGATGAAGACCCCGCCGCGCGACACCACGCCTCCGGCCGCGTTGCGCACGGTCAGCGACGGGATCGAGCGAGGGTCGACCCAGACGGTCCTGCCGTCCGCCGCGGCGAGTCCGTAGATGCGGCCGTCGCCCGAGAACACGACCACGACGCCGTCGGACACGCGCGGCGGCGAGATCACCTCGCTCGAGACCTGCGCGGTCCACAGCGCCTTGCCCTGCGTGTCGAACGCCAGGACCTGGCCCTGGTCGGTGCCGACGGCGACGATCTTCGCGTCGGCGCCGGGGCCGGCCGAGAGCCGGCGTCCCGCGTTGACGCGCCAGACGACACGGCCGGACGCCGGGTCGATGCGCGTCAATTCGCCGTCGCGGGCCGCCGCGTAGACGGCGTCGGAGGTGATCGCCGGCGCGAAGCCCGGGCCGGCCTTGCCGACGCTGGCCTGCCAGGCGATGGTTGCCGAGGCGCCACCCTTGGGGGTCGGCAGCGGTCCCGGCTTGTTCGGCCCGCCGGTGAGCCAGTCGAACGACGGCGGAGGTATGGTCGGGAAGGTCAGCGACGACTGCGAGAGATTCGCGCAGCCCGCCAGGGCGGCGGACGCGATCAGGGCGCAGGCGAGGCCGCGGTACGAGGCGGTCATGGCTTGGCAGGGGCGCCTTGCGGCGCGGCAGCGGCCTTGGACGCCGCGTCGGCCGCGCCCGGCAGCGATTCCAGCTTGAGCTGCAGGTAGCCGCGGTACTGCGACTTGGAATCGAGCTTGGCCAGTGCGGTCTGGTAGGCGCTGCGCGCGTCGGCCGTGCGCCCCAGCGCGGCCAGCGCATCGCCGCGCAGGTCGTCGTACATGGCGTCGAACGGCGCGGGGTGCTTGGCGTCGAGGGTGGCCAGCGCCTGCTCGTACTGCTTGTCGTCGATCTGGATCCCCGCGAGGCGATAGCGCGCGATCGCCTTGAGCTCGTCCTCGGTCGAGTGATCGACGACCCAGGACAGCTGCGCGCTCGCGCCCTTGCGGTCGCCGCTGTCGTAGAGCATCTTGGCGTAGAGCAGGGCCGCCCGCGGCGCATACCCGGTCCCGGCGTAGCGATCGACGAGGTCGCGCATCGCGTCCCTCGCCTTGGCGCCGTCCTTGGTGCTCACGGCCTGGCTGACCGCCGAGTAGAGCACCGACGCATCCTCGGCGCGCTTGTTGGTCCACCAGCGCCAGCCCTGGATGCCGATGACGACGATGGCGGCGATCACCAGCGCAGTGGCGACCGCCCCGCCGTAGCGCGTCCACCACGCCTTCAGCTCTTCGATCTGGTCCTGTTCCTCAAGGTCATACGAGGCCATCGTCATCCTTCGTCATGGTCAGTAGCTCCCGGAGGTGCGCCGCGATCCGCTCGGCCGGGACCTGGGTCTGCTCGCCGCCGCCGCGCAGCGGCTTCACCGCAACCGTGCCGGAGGCCGCTTCGTTGTCGCCGATGATCAGCGCAAAGCGCGCGCCGCTGGCATCGGCCCGTTTCATCTGCGACTTGAAGCTGCCGCCCCCTGCGTGCAGGGCGACTGCCGTGCCGCCGTCGCGCAGTGACTCCGCGATCCTGCGCGCCAGCGGCGCCGCGCGCTCCCCGGCGTGCACGACATAGGCATCGGGGCCGGCAGCGCCCTGCCTGCCCGCCGCCTGCAGCAGAAGTACCATCCGCTCGACGCCGATGGCGAAACCGCAGGCCGGCGTCGGGTGACCGCCCAGCTGCTCGAACAGGCCGTCGTAGCGCCCGCCGCCGGCGACCGTCCCCTGCGCGCCCAGCGCCTCGGTGATCCACTCGAACACCGTGCGGTTGTAGTAGTCGAGGCCGCGCACCAGACGCGGGTTCACCGCGTAGTCGATGCCCGCTTCGGCGAGCAGCGCCTGCAGCCCGTCGAAGTGCGCGCGCGATCCCGCGCCCAGGCGGTCGATGAGCTTCGGCGCGTCGTGGATCAGGCCCTGCAGGTCCGGGTTCTTGCTGTCGAGGATGCGCAGCGGGTTTGCGTGCAGCCTGCGCCGGGAATCCTCGTCGAGGGCATCGCGGTGGCGCTCGAAGTGCTCGATCAGCGCAGCGCGATGCGCGCGGCGCTCGTCCGGGTCGCCGATCGAGTTGATCGACAGGCGGATCTCTCCCACGCCCAGCTCGCGCCACAGCCGCGCGAGCATGACGATCTGCTCGGCGTCGACGTCGGGCCCGGCGAAGCCGAGCGCCTCCACGTCGAGCTGGTGGAACTGGCGATAGCGGCCTTTCTGCGGGCGCTCGTGGCGGAACATCGGCCCGGCGGTCCAGGCGCGCAGCGGACGCTCGTAGGTCAGGTTGTGCTGGATCGCGGCGCGCACGATGCCCGCCGTCGCTTCCGGACGCAGCGTCAGGCTCTCGCCGTTCAGCCGGTCCTCGAACGTGTACATCTCCTTCTCGACGACGTCGGTGTGCTCGCCGATCCCGCGCACGTATAGCGGCGTCGGCTCGACGATCGGCACGCGCAGGTTGCGGTAGCCGTAGCGCTCGAACACGCGGCGGGCCGCATCCTCGAAACGCTGCCACAGCGGCGCCTCGTCGGGCAGCACGTCGTTCATGCCGCGTACGGCCTGCAATGCCGTTGCCATCGCGATGCCGCCCCGTCCCTACGCGATCGCCCTGACGGCGACGGTCCTGCGCTCGGGAACGAGCTCCGGGGTGGCGGGCTCGCCGCCGTACTTCATGCGGACGTAGTCGTGCACGATGCGCTCGAACTCCTCCGCGATCCGCTCGCCTTTGAGGGTGACGGTCTTGTGCCCGTCGACGAACACCGGGGCGACCGGCGTCTCGCCGGTGCCGGGCAGCGAGATCCCGATGTTGGCGAGCTTGGATTCGCCGGGGCCGTTGACGACGCAGCCCATCACCGCGACGTGCATGCTCTCGACGCCCGGGTAGCTCGCGCGCCACGCCGGCATCGACGTGCGCAGGAAGTCCTGGATGCGCTGGGCGAGCTCCTGGAAATAGGTGCTGGTCGTGCGGCCGCAGCCGGGGCAGGCCGTCACCATCGGCGTGAACGAGCGCAGTCCCATCGTCTGCAGCAATTCCTGCGCGACGACGACTTCGCGCGTGCGATCGCCGCCGGGCTCGGGGGTGAGCGAGACGCGCAGCGTGTCGCCGATACCCTGCTGCAGCAGCACCGCCATGGCCGCGGCCGAGGCGACGATGCCCTTGCTGCCCATGCCGGCCTCGGTGAGTCCGAGGTGCAGCGGGTAGTCGCAGCGCCGCGCGAGCTCGCCGTAGACGGCGATCAGGTCCTGCACGTCGCTGACCTTGCACGACAGGATGATCCGGTCGGCGGGCAGACCCAGCGCCTCGGCCTGCTGCGCGCTCTCGAGGGCCGACGCGACCAGCGCGCCGCGCATCACCGCGTCGGCGTCCGCGGGGGCCCCCGACCGCGCGTTGTCGTCCATCATCCGCGCCAGCAGCGCCTGGTCGAGGCTCCCCCAGTTGACGCCGATGCGCACCGGCTTGGCGTGCTCGATCGCGAGCTCGATCAGGGTCGCGAACTGCGAGTCGCGCTTGCTGCCCTTGCCGACGTTGCCCGGGTTGATCCGGAACTTGGCCAGCGCCTGCGCACAATCGGGGTGCTGCGTCAGCAGCTTGTGACCGTTGAAATGGAAGTCGCCGATCAGCGGAACGCGGCAGCCCAGGTCGTCGAGCCGGCGGCGGATCGCGGGCACCGCGGCGGCGGCTTCCGCCGTGTTGATCGTCACCCGGACGAGCTCCGACCCGGCGTTGGCGAGTGCCGCGACCTGTGCGACCGTCGCCTCCACGTCGGCGGTATCGGTGTTGGTCATCGACTGCACGACGATCGGCGCGCCGTCGCCGACGCGCACGCCGCCGATGGTCACGCGGCGCGTACGCCGGCGCGCGATCGGCATGCGATCGATCGCGCACATCCCGGCGCTCGCCCGATCGCTCATTTGAGCAGGGCGCGCGCGACGTTGGCGCGCGTATAGGGGCCGAGGTCCACCGGCTTGCCGCGGAATGTCACGTCGACCTGCGTGGCATTGCCGAGGGCGAGCTCGAACGGGGGCGTGCCGGACACGGTTCGGGTCGCGCCCGCGGCTTCGGTCGACTGGAGCAGGATGCGGCCGCCGGCATCCTTCACTTCGACCCAGGAGCGGCCCCGGAAGGTCAGCGCCAGCGCGACCTGGCCGGCGCCGACGGGGGCGCTGCGGTCATGGGCCGCGCTGCCACCCGCGGCCGAGGGCGCGGCTTGCGGCGGCGCGGCGGGCACGCC
>JBLMVY010000120.1:0-4029 GCA_050256935.1 Candidatus Levyibacteriota bacterium
ACCACGTCGGCTGGCTGTATACGGACGGAAACCTGTCCGGCCACTTCATCGAGACGGAAACCGACGAAGTGTCGGCCGACGGCAACTCGTATAGCGGAACCAACGATACGAAGTTCTACCCGCTTGGGAGCGACGTGCCATTCATGGAAGTGATCGGCACGGCGGAAGCGACCCGCATCTCGCCCTGAGTTTCGTCGTCGTCGGCCAATCCTGCTCCCGTCGTCCTCGATGGCTCGATGACGGGAGCACACGACTGACCCGAAGTCAGGATTGCGTGCCTGCTGGCAACGGCAGAGGTGGCGCTGGACTCACGCGATCGGCCGGCCGTCCTGCCTAACCTGGAGGGTGCGCGCGACTCCGAACTGCGCTTGTTGCGAGTGCTGAGCCATCGAAAACCTTTGAGGATGTGCGGTGTAGTTCACACGAAAGAATCCGACCCACTTCGAGGATGACTATGAGAACCCGCTTTCAATTCACCTATTTGGCGCCGGTCTTCGCGTTGGCGATTTATCTTGCCCCCCACTCGGTTGCACTTGCCGCTGAACCTATTCTCGTCAATGGAGTGGTGTCTGAGCAATTTGTTTATGGGAACCCCTCTCAAACGCCTCACGGTGATGTCGTGCAGGCCGAGGACGAGTGGAGTGGCACGCTCGTCGGGGACGGAGTGGTCCACATCTTCAGTTCGGATTTCGTGCCACCCGATACGTCGTTGAGTGTCGCAAGTGAACGAAAACTGTTCACCACCGATGGCAACCTATTTTTTAGCGAGGTTGGAGACCGGTACGGTTCCTTAGTCGAAGTTGTGTCAGAGGTCAATGGTGGAACGGGAATTTACAAAGGCGCTACCGGTACGCTGACCTTCACCGGCACACTCGGCGGCGGGAAGACAGAATTTGTCTACTCCGGAGTCATCAACTTGGCGGACTAGCAAAAGACTGATCAAGTCACCGGGATTTTCGTCTCATCATCGGACTGGAACGACACAGGGCAAACGACGAGCCTGATGAGCTTGAACGACTGCTTTCGCGGCGTCTCTAACCCCGCTTTGGGTCGATTCCGCCTGTTTGTCAGCATAAGAAGCTGAAATTGGCGTCCCCAGGGGCAGCCGTCGGCGCCGCCGTTTCCTAAACGTCTACTTCCGGCACATCGGCGTGGTGTACCTGCCGCGATGCAGCGCCTGCTCCGCCTTGAATCTAGTCGTAGCCAGCGTCGATTTCAGCGCGAGCGGACGACAGCAACTGGTCGTCTGCGAACTTATCCGCTGACACTGACACGATCGGCGCGCATCACGCGGCCTTTCAAGTTGCCATTGCCCCTTCAACTACGATTCGACGCAGTCCTGCGGCCAAGACAATGCTCGCGTGCATGCCTGCGCGGCAACTCGAAGGTTAGTTGTGCCCCAGAAGCAACAAGGGCCTACGGTTGGACGTAAGCCCTTGTTTTTAGGCGGTGGTTGCGGGGGAAGGATTTGAACCTTCGACCTTCGGGTTATGAGCCCGACGAGCTGCCAGACTGCTCCACCCCGCGGCAGGATGCGAATTATAGCAATTTCCGGAAGCCTGGGTCAAACGGCTCCGCGAAGCGCTACCGGTAGCCGACGGGGATTGCCGCCCGCGCCACGACGCGGCTGCTGCCGCCGCGGTGCGCGAGCGACTTCAGGTGCTCGCCGAGCGCGGGGCCCATCCACATCACCGGCACCGCCGCGCCGCGCGCTGCGAGCTGGGAACGCGCGACGTCGAATGCGCGAGCGATGCCGTCGCTGCGGCGCATGCCCTTGCCGAAGAACGCGTCGCCGAACGCCGTCACCCCGGTCCCGCCTTCGCAGCCATCGGCATGCACCCCTGCCGCCGACGACGCGATGACGGCGGTGTCCGCGTCCTTCAATGCGTCGACCCAGGCGCCTGCGTAGCAGGTCGACACGACCACGATGCGCCAGCGTATGCCGGCCGCGTCGAGCAGCTGCCGCAGGCCGACGGGAGACAGCGGCACCAGCTCCAGCGGAGGATTGACCGCCGCGAGCGCGTGGTCGCGGCTCGAGTCCCCGGTCAGGTAGACCATGACGACATCGTCGTCGGGATCGATGATGTCTCCGATCTCGAGCAGGGTCTCGCGCAGGTTGGTGATCGTCGCGTAGGGTCGCTCGGCGACGGTCGTCGGACTGTTCACCAGGAGCACCGAGCGACCGCGCGTGTTCCACCGCTCGTCCATCGTGTGCTTGGCGAGCTCGGCATCGACCGCGAAGCCCCGGCGTCGCGCGTCAGGGGAGAAACCGACGAAGTAGAGGTCGCTGATGCCGGGTTGCTCGTCGTCGAGCCCATCCAGCGCCCGGTCCAGCAGGAACTGCTGCGCGGCGAGCGCAGGCTCGGACGCGGGATTCACGGGTCCCGCGGCGGAGGCCAGCACGTCGACCTCGCGCCACCAGGGTTCCAGCGGCCCGAGCAGATGCGGGAACCAGATCGGGGCGACCAGCAGCAATCCTCCACCGAGCGCCCATGCCCGCCGGCGGGCGAGCTGCGGATCGAGGCAGACGTACACCGCGCGCACGCAGAGCGCCGCGACCCAGATCCGGAACGCATAGTCGAGGAACTGCCGTGCGGAGTCGGTGATCGACGGATCGGTCTGCGGCAGATCGGGGATCACGGTCGCAACCTGGATCGCGGGAAACGACGCGAGGACGACCACGGGCACCGCCAGCAGCAGCGCGCCATCGCGGCGAAGGATCGCGATCGCCGCGCTGGTGAGCACCAGCAGTCCCAGCGCGTACAGCTCGCTGTGCAGTCCCAGGATCGAGAACTGCGCCTCGTGCGCCGCGCGCACCCAGTCGGCGTCGATGTCGATGGTCGCCGATACGATCGCGAGCAGGACGAACTGCGCCGGCGTGATGCGGAAAGCCGTGCGCGAAACCGGCATGAACAGCGCGAGCCGCAGCCCCGCGGCGAGGTTGCGCCCCAGCGACGCGACGGCGCTACGCACGTTCGCGATGCTGCGCCGGCGCCCCCGCCACGAGGGCGTGTTTCGCGACAATGGCGCCGACCGCGGCGGCATCGGCGGGAACGACCGTGCAGCGCTGCGGCCGCGACTCGAGATCGGCGTAGGCGGCGGGACGCGGCGGCTCGATGCCGACGGCCTCGCGGATCGTCGCCGAGAACTTCGCCGGCAGCGCCGTCTCGACGCAGACCAGCGGAACGCCGGGTTGGCGCAATTCGCGCCCGACCTTGACGCCGTCGGCCGTGTGCGGATCGATCAGCGCGCCGCAGCGCCGGTAGACGTCGCGTATGGTCGCCAGGCGATCGGCGTGCGTGCTGCGTCCCGAGACGAACCCGGAGTCGCGGACACGCTGCCACAGCGGCGTTCCGGTGACGTCGAAGCCGCCGCTGCGCTCAAGGTCGCCCCACAACGCGCGCAGCCGCGCCGGATCGCGCCCGACGATGTCGAACATGTAGCGCTCGAAGTTCGACGCCTTCGAGATGTCCATCGAGGGCGAGGACGTCGCGTGCGTCTCGGCGGCGCCGCGCGGACGATAGCGGCCGGTGCGGAAGAATTCGTCGAGGACGTCGTTCTCGTTGGTGGCGATGATCAGCTGCGCGATCGGCAGGCCCATCGCCTTCGCCACATGGCCGGCGAGGACATTGCCGAAATTGCCCGAGGGCACGGCGAAGCTCACCGGCTCGCCATCGCGGCGCGTCGCGGCGAAATAGCCCTTGAAGTAATAGACGATCTGCGCGGCGATCCGCGCCCAGTTGATCGAATTGACCGCGCCCAGCGAATGCGCACGCTTGAACTGCGCATCCCCCGACAGCGCCTTCACGATGTCCTGGCAGTCGTCGAACGTGCCCTCGACGGCGAGGTTGTGGATGTTGGGGTCGGCGAGAGCATACATCTGCGCCTGCTGGAACGCGCTCATCCGCCCGTGCGGCGACAGCATGAAGACCGCGATGTTGCGCTTGCCGCGCATCGCATATTCGGCCGAGCTTCCGGTGTCGCCCGAGGTCGCCCCGAGGATGTTCAGCACGCGGTGCTCGTCGCGCA
>JBLMVY010000121.1:0-6922 GCA_050256935.1 Candidatus Levyibacteriota bacterium
TCCTCGCCGACCTGCGCGCTGCGACCGATCTCCTGCGCCCGGTCTGGGAGTCGACTCGGGGAGCCGACGGGTATGCGAGTCTCGAGGTCTCGCCCCACCTTGCCGACGACACGGCGGCGACGCTGCGCGAAGCGAGGCGGCTGTGGCGCTCCCTCGACCGTCCGAATGCGATGATCAAGGTTCCCGCCACCACGGCGGGATTGCCTGCAATCAGCACGCTCCTCGCCGAAGGCATCAACGTCAACGTCACGCTGCTGTTCGGTCGCTCGCGCTACCGGGAAGTCGTCGACAGTTTCATGGCCGGCCTCGAGCGGCGCGTGGAGGCGGGTGGATCGGCGGAGGGCGTCGCCTCGGTCGCGAGTTTCTTCGTGAGCCGCATCGACACCTTCGTCGACGCGAGGCTCGATGCGCTGGGGACTGCCGAGGCGGGCGCCTGGCGCGGCAAGGCGGCGATCGCGTCGGCGCGACTTGCCTATGCCGACTACCGCGAATGGACGGAGAGCGGACGCTGGCGCCGCCTCGCGGCGCCCGGGGCCCAGCCGCAGAGGCTCCTCTGGGCCTCGACGTCAACGAAGGACCCCCGCTACGAGGACACGCGCTACGTCGAGGCGCTGATCGGCCCGCAGACCGTGAACACGATGCCGCGCGGCACGCTGGAGGCCTACCGTGACCACGGCCGCCCTGCCGTCAGGCTGGAAGACGACGTCGAGGACGCGCGCGCAGTGCTGCGCGCGCTCTCCCGGCTCGGCATCGATCCGGACGAGGTGAGCCGCGCACTCGAGCGCGAAGGCGTGCGCAAGTTCGTCGAGCCCTTCGACCGGCTACAGGCGCTGCTCGCGCGCCGGGCGCGCGGCGACGGGCGCTAGCGTGGCGGGTGATCGCGACACCGGTGCGGATCGGCGAGCCGGATGCCCCGCGGAGCCGTCGATGCTCGTGAACGTTCCGCGGCTCATGACCGCCTACTACACGCGCGTGCCGGATCTCTCGGTTCCGGCGCAGCGCGTGGCGTTCGGAACGTCGGGCCATCGGGGGTCGGCGCTGGCCGGCGCCTTCAACGAGGCCCACATCCTCGCGATCGGCCAGGCCGTCTGCGACTACCGCAAGGAGCGCGGGATCGGCGGCCCGCTGTTTCTCGGAATCGACACGCATGCGCTGTCCGAGGCGGCATTCGCCAGCACCCTCGAGGTGATGGCCGCCAACGGGGTCGACGTGATGATCGACGATCGCGACGGCTACACGCCGACGCCGGTCATCTCGCACGCGATCCTCTCCTGGAACCGCGGCCGGGCGCAGGGTCTGGCCGACGGCGTGGTCATCACGCCCTCGCACAATCCGCCCGAAGATGGCGGTTTCAAGTACAACCCGCCGCACGGCGGTCCCGCCGATACGGCCGTCACCGCATGGATCCAGGATCGCGCCAACGCGCTGCTCGCGGCCGGCCTTGCCGGGGTCCGCCGGATGCCTTTCGAGCGTGCGCGCTGGGCGCCGACGACGCACCGGCACGACTACCTGGGCGCCTACATCGGCGACCTGGCGCAGGTCATCGACATGGACGTCCTGCGCGCCGCGCGGCTCGACCTCGGCGTCGATCCGCTGGGTGGGGCGGGAGTCCATTACTGGGGCCCGATCGCCGACCGTTACGCGCTGCCGCTCACCGTGATCAGCGACCGGGTCGACCCGACATTCGGTTTCATGACTCTCGACTGGGATGGACGAATCCGCATGGACTGCTCGTCCTCCTATGCGATGCAACGGCTGATCGGGGAGAAGGAGCGCTTCGACGTCGCGTGGGCCTGCGACACCGATCACGACCGCCACGGCATCGTGACGCGCGGCGCCGGGCTCCTCAACCCGAACCACTATCTCGCCGCGGCGATCTCGTACCTGTTCACCCATCGGCCCGAGTGGCGCCCTGACGCCGCCATCGGCAAGACCGTCGTCAGCAGCAGCAGTATCGATCGCGTGGCCACCCGGCTGGGGCGCCGCCTGGTGGAGGTTCCGGTCGGATTCAAGTGGTTCGTCGACGGTCTCCTCGGCGGCGCGCTGGGCTTCGCCGGGGAGGAGAGCGCGGGTGCCTCGTTGCTCCGTCGCGACGGCTCGACGTGGACCACCGACAAGGATGGCATCGTCATGGGCCTGCTCGCCGCCGAGATGACCGCGGTCACGGGGCGCGATCCGGGGGAGATCTACGCCAGCCTTGCGCAGACGCTGGGAGACCCCGTCTACCGGCGGATCGACGCTGCCGCAACGGCGGAGGAGAAGGCGGTGCTCGCGAAGCTGCAGCGCGAGGATGTCGGGGCCTCGGATCTCGCGGGTGAACCGATCACCGAGGTTCTCTGTGCCGCCCCGGGCAACGCGGCCCCGATCGGCGGGCTGAAGGTGACGACCCGCAGCGGCTGGTTCGCCGCACGCCCGTCGGGCACGGAGAGCGTCTACAAGCTCTACGCCGAGAGCTTTGCCGGGGAGGACCACCTCCAGCGCATCATCGACGACGCCCAGGCGATGATCCGCCGCGTGCTCGCGCGAAAGTCCGGCCGGGCGTGAACATGCGACCGCGGCAGGGTACTGCGTCCGAAAACGTGAAGCCGCGCGCCGGCCCCATCGACATCGACTATCGTTGCCATAACACCAGGGCTGACTCCATCGGCAGGCACGCTTCGGGCTGGTGGGCCGTGATGCGTGGCGTGAAATGCCAATCGGGCCGGGAGGCGGGCACGGTCGCCGAGTAGACGAATCCGTTGACCGAGCCGGGAATGCCGCCTCCCCGTGCCATCGCTTGCCGCACCGCCGGCTGGCTGGCGTCGGGCTCGGCACAGAGCTCGACCTTCACCGCGTCGGGCGAGAGGCCCCCGAGGTACACGGGCGCGTCGAAGCTCCACCGGTCGCCGCGCCGCTCGACGGTGAGCTGCCCGAAGTGAACCTCGTGCCAATGGGCGACGAGCGCCGCGTGCCACGCGCTCAGTTCGCGGGCGAGCTTTCCCTGGGCATCGCTGCGGCGCCGGTAGGACCCGGCAGCCGGCCGGTAGTACTGATCGAGGTACTCCCGCAGCATGCGGTTGCTGCTGAACGACGTAGTGAGTCGGGCGTTGCTGGCGCGCATGCGCTCGACCCATGCAGCGGGAATGCCGCGCGCATCGCGGGCGTAGAAGATCGGCACCACCTCCTGCTCGAGCACACGATACAGCTCGCCCGCATCGGCGGCATCCTGGTCCGGCACCGGCGTCCCCGGAGCCGCGATTGCCCATCCGACTTCGGGCTGGTACGCCTCGGCCCACCATCCGTCGAGCGTGGACAGGTTGAGCCCCCCGTTCACCAGGACCTTCATGCCGCTGGTACCGCAGGCCTCCCATGGCCGTCGTGGCGTGTTGATCCAGAGGTCGACTCCCTGCACCAGCTGCTGCGCCAGTGCGATGTCGTAATCCTCCAGGAAGACCGCACGGGCGCGCACGTCGGATCGATTGGTGAAATCGAGCCACGCCCGAACGAGCTCCTTACCGGCCTCATCCTGGGGATGTGCCTTTCCCGCGACGATGATCTGGACGGGGAACCGCGGGTTGAGCAGCAGCCGGGTCAGGCGATCGCGGTCGCGCAGCAGGAGGTTGGGTCGCTTGTACTCGGCAAAGCGTCGCGCGAAGCCCAGGGTCAGGATGTTCGGGTCGAGGACCTGGCCCGCCTCCCTGATCTTCTCGGCTGAAGCGCCGCGCTCCCCGAGCTGCCGGGCGAGACGCTCGCGCGCGTAGGCGACGAGATCGCGACGCTCCTCGGCCGCCAGCTTCCACAGCGTTTCGTCGTCGACGGTCCCGAATCCCCGGGCGAGATTCTCGACCGCACCGAGCCAGCGACCCTTGCCACAGGCGCTCGTCCACAAGCGGTCGGCCGACGGCGAATCCCATGAAGGAACGTGGATGCCGTTGGTCACGCTGCCCAGCGGAACTTCCGATTCGGGCCAGCCCGCGAAGAGGCCGCCGAAGAGATGGCGGCTCACTTCGCCGTGCAGGCGGCTGACGGCATTGGCTCGCGCGCAGCCCCGCATGGCGAGATAGGCCATGTTGAAAGGTTCGTCCTGGTCGGCGGTGTTCCTGCGGCCCAGCCCGAGGAATTCGGACGACGAGAGGTGGAGGTCCGATCGGTAGTCGCGGAAGTAGCGCTCGATCAGCCCAGGCGAGAATGCGTCGAAGCCGGCCGCGACCGGCGTGTGGCTCGTGAACACGTTGCCGGCGCGCGTCGCCCACCAGGCCTCGTCGAATCGCGAGCCGGTCGCGTTCATGTACCGTCTCGCGCGCTCGATCGCGGCGAATGCGGTGTGCGCCTCGTTCAGGTGGCAGACTTGGGCCTCGATTCCCAGTTTCTCGAGCATTGCCCAGCCGCCGAGGCCAAGCGCCATCTCCTGCAGCAGCCTCAGCTCGACGTCGCCGCCGTACAGCTTGGCGGTGATGCCGCGGTCGCCAGGACCATTGAGCGGGTCGTTGCTGTCCAGCAGGTAGAGCCGGACCCGGCCCACGTTCGCGCGCCACACCCGCAGATGGAGCGCGCGACCGGGCAGCCTCACTTCGATTCGCAGCCATTCGCCTGCGGGACCGGATGCAGGCCGAATCGGCAGGCTCGCGGGGTCGTTGTACGGGTACGCTTCCCGCTGTCTTCCGCTCGCGTCGACCATCTGCCGGAAATAGCCCTCCTGGTAGAGCAGACCCACGCCGGTCACGGGGATGCCGAGATCGCTGGCCGTCTTCAGGTAATCACCGGCGAGCACGCCCAGACCGCCGGCATAGAGGGGAACGGCCTCGCTCAATCCGAATTCCATGCTGAAGTAGGCGATGGCGCCGACCTCGAGGTCCGGATAGGCCTGCGCGCACCAGGCGTGCTGGCCCAGGTACTCCTGGCGCCCTTCGGTGACGCGCTCGAGCGCCTCTGCGAAGGCGCGATCCTCCGCCAGCCTCTCCAGGTTCTGGCGCGACGTGTACTGCAGGATCGCCCACGGATTGCGCGTGCGCTCCCAAAGGTCGCGGTCGAGCATGCGCCACATCGCGTCGGTCGCGTGGTTCCACGTCCAGCGCAAGTCGAGGGCGGCGTCGCGGAGCGCCTCGAGGCCCTCGGGCAACGTGCGGAGCGGAAGATGGTTCATCGGACGGTCGAGCCTGGCGGACACCGACGCCGCGCTCTGCGGCAGAACTACCTGGCGGAAAGGGGATACCGCCCCCCTTTGTGCGTCCAGCCCCAGGCGCCGACCGACGGTCCACGGGCGGCGCCACAGATCACGAAAGTCGGCATTGCGATGGACAGGGCTGCGCGCAACGTCGGGCCTATCGAACGAATGCAAGTCGCGACTTTCCACCCAATTGTGAGCCGATCCGAGGGTGAGGCAATGCCCCATTGGAAGAGGCTCGGGGTTGACGGGCGAACGTTCGTTCCTTATAGTACGCCGATGTCGAACGATCGTTCCTACCTGGGCAAGCTGCAGGACTACTACGCGCGCCACCGGGCGCTGCCGTCCTACGCGTCGATCGGCCAGTTGCTGGGGCTGCGCTCCAAGTCGTCGGTCGCGGCGCTGGTCGCGCGGATGAAGCTCGCCGGCTACCTCGAATCGACGCCCGACCGCAGACTCGCGCCGACCAAGCGGTTCTTCGCGAGGCCGCTCGCGACCGGTGCGGTGCGTGCCGGCCTGCCCGACCCGGTCGACGATGCGCAGGCCGACACGGTCACCCTCGACGATTACCTGATCGAACGCCCGTCGCAGACGGTGCTGGTCCGGGTCAAGGGCGATTCGATGATCGATGCGGGAATCTTCGAGGGCGACCTGGTCGTCGTCGAGAAGCGCGCCGCGGCCCAGAAAGGCGACATCGTCGTCGCCATCGTCGACAACCAGTTCACCCTGAAGCGCCTCGATCTCGAGGCAGGCAGCTTCGTCCTCAAGCCCGAGAATCCGGCCTACCCGGTGATCCGCCCCGAGGGCACGCTGGAGGTCTTCGGCGTGATGGTCGGGCTGGTCCGCAAGCTCTAGCGATCGGCTGCCCCTGCGGCGCCGGGGTCTTGCACCTGGCGGCTGCGATCACGCGGGCGCGACTTCCACCAGGCAATCGTAGAACGTCGGGGCGCGACCGAGGTCGGTCAGCGCCTGGCTGGTCACGGCGTTCGCGTTCTCGCCCCCCGGCGCCAGCTTGCGCCACCACACCGAAGGCGCCACGACCACGCCAGGGCGGGCGCGGTCGGTGACGCGGGCCATCGCCAGCAGGCTGCCGCGATCGTTGAACACGCGCACCGAGTCGCCGTCGCCGATGTCCCTCGCCGCCGCGTCGTCCGGATGGATCTCGAGGCGCGGCATCCGCTCCTCGGCGATCGAGACCGGCAGGTTGGCGAACGACGAGTTGAGGAAATTGCGCGCCGGCGGGGAGATGAACGCCAGCGGATAGCGGCTTGCGAGCCCGGGGTTCGAGGCCACCGATTCGTGCGGGGGGACGTAGTCGGGCAGCGGGTCGAACCCCGCCCGCTCCATGCGTTCCGACCAGAATTCGCATTTGCCCGAAGGCGTGGGGAAGCCGCCCTGCGCGAAAGGCGCCCAGGGACGCGGCAGGTCGAGCCTGCGAAAACCTTCGGCCTTCAGCGTGTCCCAGTCGATGCCGCGCATCCGCGGATCGCCGGCGCGGAAAGCCTGGCGCGCCAGATCCTCGTCGCTGTCGCGAAAGCAGGGCTCGTCGAATCCCATCCGCGCAGCGAGACGCCTGAACACCTCGGTGTTGGGCAGCGCCTCGGCGAGCGGCGCGATCGCCGGGTTGTTGGCGAGCGCGTAGAGGTGGCCGTAGGAGCCGTGGACATCCGTCTGCTCGAGCTGCGTCGTCGCCGGCAGCAGGATGTCGGCGTAATCGGCGGTGTCGGTCCTGAAGATCTCGTGGACGACGCAGAACAGGTCCTCGCGCGAGAAACCTGC
>JBLMVY010000122.1:0-47740 GCA_050256935.1 Candidatus Levyibacteriota bacterium
ATGTCGAGCTTCGCCACGGTGAGCTTGCCCTCGTAGGACTTCGCCACCTCGTCCAGCACCGGCGCGAACATCCTGCACGGGCCGCACCATTCCGCCCAGAAATCCACCAGCACCGGGTTCGCGGACTGAAGCACGTCGCGCTCGAACGTCGAGTCGGTGACGTGCTTGATCGTGTCACTCATTGATTGGAGTCCTTTCCTGCTCGGGGTATCGTCCGTGTCCTTGCGCCCGAACCGCATCGGCATCCGCAGGGCCGGGGCCACAGTTTACCGCAACGCTGCGCGAGGGCAGCCTTCGAGCGGGGAGATGGGTGCGTTCTGCTAAAATTCAAGCTTCCGCAGGCCCGCCGCCCGCCCCTCGCCGTCCCATCGCTCATTGGCGCCCGTTCGCCGTCCACGACCATGACCTACGTCGTCACCGAAAGCTGCATCCGTTGCAAGTACACCGACTGCGTCGATGTATGTCCGGTCGACTGCTTCCGCGAGGGCCCGAACTTCCTGGTCATCGACCCCGACGAGTGCATCGACTGCACGCTTTGCGTCGCCGAGTGTCCGGTCGAGGCCATCTACGCCGAGGACGACGTGCCCGACAAGCAGCAGCAGTTCAAGGCGCTCAACGCGGAACTGGCCAAGCTCTGGAAGCCGATCATCGAGCGCAAGCCGGCGCCGGAGGACGCGGACCAGTGGAAGGACGTCCCCGACAAGCTCCAATACCTGCAGCGCTGACCGGTGCGCAGCGCCGCGGTTTGACCGGCGAGCGCTCTGCCTACTAGAATCGCGGGGTTTTGCGCGCGTGCTGCGCGCTCCCGTCCACTGATCCCCGACATCGATGATCCGACACACCGCATTTGCCGCCCTCCTGATGGCGGTCGCAACGACATGCGCCGCGCAGGGCGCCACACCGACCGGCGACGCCGCCAAGGGGCGGGACAAGACGCGGATGTGCGAGGGCTGCCACGGCATCGACGGCTGGCGCGCCGCATATCCGGAGGTCTACAGCGTTCCGCGGCTCGGCGGCCAGCACGCCGCGTACATCGACAAGGCGCTGCACGAGTACAAGAGCGGGGAACGCAGCTACCCGTCGATGCGCGCGATCGCGGCGACGCTGTCCGACCAGGACATCGCCGACCTCGCCGCCTACTACTCCGAGGGTTCCACGAAGACGGCAGGCAAATGATGAACACGACGCGCATCTCCATCCTGCTCGCCGCGGTCTCGGCTCTCGCCTGCACCCCGGTCCTCGCCGCCGACATGGCGGCAGCCCAGGCGAAGGTCAAGGAAGTCTGCCAGGCCTGCCACGGCCTCGACGGCAACAGCCAGTCTGCCGACTATCCGCGGCTCGGCGGGCAGCATGCCGACTACCTCGCCAAGGCGCTGCGCGACTACAAGTCGGGCGCGCGCAAGAACCCGATCATGAACGGGTTCGCGGCGACGCTGACCGATCAGGACATCGACAACCTGGCCGCCTATTTCTCGGCGCAACCGCCGGTCGTCTACACCAAGCGCTAGGTCGTTCAGCGCGCACGCGCGAGGCAGTCGAGGTACAGCGCTCCGTCGGGGGCGCTGCCGGTGCGCTGCGCCTGCCAGATCACCTCGCCCAGGCACTCCAGCACCGCGTGGGCGGCCGCATGGGCGTCGCCGCGGGCGGCGACCAGCCGCTCGTAATGCTCGCGTATGCCGCGCGGCTGGTCGATCGCCAGCTGCTCGGCGACGGCGAGATGCAGCGACAGGTGCAGGAAGGGGTTGACGTCGCCCTGTTCGGGAAGGAAATCGCGGCCGATGTGGCGCCCGGGCGTCTCGAGCACCGCGTGGTACTCGGGGTGCATGGCGATCAGCTGTGCTGCCGTCTGCGCCAGTCCCGACAGCGGCTCGCCCGCGCGATGACGGCGCCAGGAATCGATCAGGAACTGCCGCGCTTGATCGCGCGTGGGGGCGAACATCGGGTCAGGATGCGCCGCGCCTGCCGCCGCGACGCTCGCGCGCATCGCCGCGCGCCTTCGCCGCCGGAACGGGGCGCTTGCGCGCGACTGCCGGGGCCGCAGGCGACATGCGCCCCGGCGCCGCGGGGCCTGCCCGGGGCGCACGCCCGGTCTTGTCCGGATATTCGCAGAGATCCTCGATCGGGCACTGTGCGCATTTCGGCGAGCGCGCGACGCAGGTGTAGCGACCGTGCAGGATCAGCCAGTGATGTGCGTGGAGCTTGAACTCGTCGGGCGTGACCTTGAGCAGTGCCTGCTCGACGGCCAGCGGGTCCTTGCCGGGTGCAAGACGCGTCCGGTTGGCGACGCGGAAAATGTGGGTGTCGACCGCGATCGTCGGCTCCCCGAAGGCGACGTTGAGGACGACGTTGGCGGTCTTGCGCCCGACCCCGGGAAGCCGCTCCAGCGCATCGCGGTCACGCGGAACCTCGCCGCCGTGCTCGCGCAGCAGGATCTGCGACAGCGCGACGATGTTCTTCGCCTTGTTGTTGTAGAGGCCGATCGAGCTCACGTAGGGGATCAGCCCGTCGACGCCGAGCTTCACCATCGCGGCCGGTGTGTTCGCCACCGGGAACAGGCGCGCGGTGGCCTTGTTGACGCCCTTGTCGGTCGCCTGCGCGGACAGCACCACCGCCACCAGCAGCTCGAATGGCGTCCGGTGCGCAAGCTCCGACCGCGGCTCGGGGTTGGCCGCCTGCAGGCGCTCGAAGATCCGGCGGCGCTTCTGTGGATTCATCGTCTCGCGATTATAGGGACTGCGGACTGCCGGCCTTCCCGGCGCGCCGGGCGCGGGCCCGCGCCAGCGCGGCGTCGACCGCTGCCTTGCGCTTGCGCTCGTCGGCAGCGCGCAGCGCGAGCTCGCGTCCGGCGGCGATGCGACGTTCCCGCGCCTGATGGCGCAGCCGCGCTGCCTGCGCATCCGCAGTCTCCCACGAGCGTCCCGCGGGCACCATGACGATGCAATCGACCGGGCAGGGCGGGATGCACAATTCGCAACCGCTGCACAGCGACGACAGGACGGCGTGGAGCCGCTTGCGGGCGCCGATGATCGCGTCGACCGGGCAGGCCTGGATGCACAGCGTGCAGCCGATGCAGGCGCTCTCGTCGATGCGGGCGAGCAAGAGCGGCCCCGGCAGCCCGCGCGAGGTGTCGAGCGCAGGGGGGTCGCGCTCGAGCAGCGCGGCCAGCGACGCGATCAGCCGCTCGCCTCCCGGCGGGCAGCGATTGATGTCGGCCTCGCCGGCGGCGATCGCGGCGGCATACGGACGGCAGGCCGGAAAACCGCAGCGCGTACATTGCGTCTGCGGCAGCAGGGCATCGATGCGCTCGTCGATTGCGGTGCTCGCGGGCATCCGTCATTCTAGCCGGCAGCCGTGCAGCGTCGCTCGCCGCGGACTTCGCGATGCCGGCACCGGCCGCAGCGGCTGAACGCTGCCCGACACCCCGATGCCCCGACCTCCGCTGCCGACCCCGACCGACGATCCGACGCCACGGGATCGCCCTGCCATGCCGGTGACCGATCCTGCCGCGGGCGCGCTCGCCCGCGTCGCATGGCGCGTGCAGCGCGCGACCGGCTGGTCGACGGTCCTCGCCCGCCCCGTCCCGGCGCGCTGCGTGATCATCTTCTTTCCCCACACGTCGAACTGGGATTTCGTCGTCGGGCTGCTCGCCAAGTGGGCGATCGGCCTGCACGTGCGGTGGATCGCCAAGGATTCGCTGTTCGAGACGCCGCTGGCGCCGCTGCTGCGTCGCTGGGGCGGGATTCCGGTGAATCGCCGCGAGCGCAGCGGCATGGTCGCCCGCCTGTGCGAGGCGATCGCCGCGAACGACGAGTTCCGGGTCGTCATCGCGCCGGAAGGGACGCGCAGCCGCACCGAGGGCTGGAAATCGGGTTTCTATCGCCTGGCGCAGGCGGCAGGCGTTCCGCTGGGCCTCGCGTTCATCGACTATCGAAGGCGCGAGATCGGAATCGGCGCCTGGATCGAGCTGACGGGAGACGTCGATGCGGACATGGCGGCGATCGCGCGGTTCTATCGGGACCGGACGGCGCGGCGACCCGAACTCGTCGGTCCGGTCCGGCTCGACGCCGCGGCAGCGCGCGGGAACGAACGCGGCGCGCCCTGACCGCCCGGCGTGGCGGCCGGCTGGGCAGTCCCGGTCAGATCCAGCGCGCGCGGCGGAAGCGCCAGAACAGCAGGAGATCGATGACCAGCATGATCCCGAGCGCCAGCGGGTAGCCGTGCTGCCATTCGAGCTCGGGCATGTTCTTGAAATTCATCCCGTAGATGCCCGCGATCAGCGTGGGGATGGTGATCAGCGCGCCCCAGGCCGCGAGGCGCTTGGTGACCTCGCTGTCGGAGATGCCGATCAGGGCCAGGTTGACCTGGATCGCCGTCGTCAGCATTTCGCGGATGCTCTCGATCGAGCCGTTGATCCGCGCCAGGTGGTCGTAGACGTCGCGGAAGTACTCCTGGGTGCCCTGGCACAGCTGCGGGACGCGGCCGCCGTAGAGCTTGCCGACCGCCTCCATCAGCGGCGAGACGACGTGCTTCAGCGACATCAGCATGCGCTTCAGCTCGTAGAGATCCTCGATCTTGCTGCGCGACGAGCCTCCCGAGAACAGCTGCTCCTCCGCGGCCTCGAGGCGGGTCTCGAGCTCGTCGAGGACCGGGAAATAGCGGTCGACGACGTTGTCGATCAGCGCATAGAAGACGAATCCCGATCCGTGCTTCAGCAGCTCGGGCTCGCGCTCGGTCCTCGCCCTCACCGCCGAGAACCCGGTCTGGGTGCGCTGGCGCACGGTCAGCACGTAATTGGGGCCGACGAACACCGCGACTTCCCCGATGCGCAGCTCGTCGGCGCCCGCGCCGGACTTGACCATCTCCACCGGGTGCAGGACCGCGAACAGCGAGTCGCCGTATTCCTCGATCTTGGGCCGCTGGTGGCCCTTGCGGGCGTCCTCGACGGCGAGCTCGTGCAGTCCGAACTCGACGGCCATCTGGTCGAGCTCGTCGGGCGCGGGCTCGAACATCGCGACCCAGACGAAGCAGCCCGGCCGCTGCAGGTACTCGCTGATGTCCGCGACCGGGATTTCCGCGAGCTTGCGGCCGTTCTGGTAGGCGACGCAGGTGACGAGCATGGTGGACGGGCGACGGGACTGGCCGTCATCATAGCGATCGCCCGCGCCCCGGGCCAGCGACCCGGCACCGGCTCCCGACGGGCGTGCGCGCGGGCCCGGCGCCGGCGTCCGGGACGTCGGGCGGCGCATGCTTGCAGGCCCGCGGCAGCCGCGCCCTGCCCGCGGGTAAGATGCAGGGACTTTCCAGCCGTTCGCCTTGAGCGTGCACACCGAGGCTACGCGAACCGCGCCCTGACATGATCATCACGTCGCTGCTCGACACCGACCTCTACAAGTTCACGATGATGCAGGTGGTGCTGCATCATTTTCCGGAAGCGCAGGTCGAGTACCGGTTCAAGTGCCGCAATGCCGACATCGACCTGCGGCCCTACGTCGACGAGATCAGGCAGGAGATCCGCGACCTGTGCACGCTGCGCTTCGCGCCCCGCGAGCTCGACTACCTGCGCAGCTGGCGGTTCTTCAAGAGCGACTTCGTCGACCTGCTCGGGCTGTTCCATCTCGACGAGCGGTTCATCCACGTCGCCCCGATGCCCGACAGCCAGGAGATCGAGATCTGGATCAAGGGCCCGTGGCTGCACACGATCCTGTTCGAGGTCCCGGTGCTGTCGATCGTGTCGGAGGTGTACAACCGCAACGTCCATCCCGAGCCCGATTACGCCGAGGGGCGGCGCCGGCTCGCGGCCAAGATCGCGCAGCTCAACGCGGTGCCCGACCCGGCGTTCCGCATCGCCGACTACGGCACGCGGCGGCGTTTCTCGCACGATTGGCAGCAGGAGGTGATCGTGTCGCTGCGCGACGGCATCGGCAGCCGCTTCGTCGGGACCAGCAACGTCAAGTTCGCGCTCGAGCACGGCCTGACGCCGCTGGGGACGATGGCGCACGAGTACCTGCAGGCATGCCAGGCGGTGGGGCCGCGGCTGCGCGACTCCCAGGTGTTCGCGTTCAACACCTGGGCCCGCGAATACCGGGGCGACCTCGGCATCGCGCTGTCGGACGTCTGCGGCATGGATGCGTTCCTGCGCGACTTCGACCTGTTCTTCTGCAAGCTCTTCGACGGCGTGCGCCACGACTCGGGTGATCCCTTCGAATGGGGGGAGAAGCTGATCGCGCATTACCAGAAGATGCGCATCGACCCGCGCACCAAGGCCATGGTCTTCTCGGACAGCCTGAACGTCCCGCTCGCGCTGCGCCTGTTCGAGTACTTCCGCGGGCGCAGCCAGACCGCATTCGGCATCGGCACCAACCTGACCAACGACCTGGGCTACGAGCCCCTGTCGATCGTCATCAAGATGACGCGCTGCAACGGTCAGCCGGTGGCCAAGATCAGCGACGAGCCGACCAAGGCGATGGACTACGACCCGTCCTACGTCGCCTATCTGCGCGAGGTCTTCCAGGTCCCGGCGTCGACGGACGCCAGCGCGCGGCGGTAGGCCGCGAGGGCGGCTTCGCCGAAGCACGCGAAGACGACGCGCTCGAGCCCGGGCTGGCGCGCCGCGAACCCGGCGGTCTCGCGCACCGCGATCGCGGTCGCCGCGTCGAGCGGATAGCCGTAGACGCCGCAGCTGATCGCGGGGAACGCGATCGATTTCAGGCCGTGCCCGCGGGCGAGCGCGAGCGAATTGCGGTAGCAGGCGGCAAGCAGCGCGGGCTCGCCCGCGTCGCCGCCGCGCCAGACCGGACCCACGGTGTGGATGACGAATCGGGCAGGAAGCCGGTAGCCGTGCGTCAGGCGCGCTTCGCCGGTCGGGCAGCCGCCGAGGCCGCGGCATTCGGCGAGCAGCTCCGGCCCGGCGGCACGATGGATCGCGCCGTCGACGCCGTCGCCGCCGAGGAGCGAATTGTTGGCGGCATTGACGATCGCGTCGACGGCCAGCGTCGTGATGTCGACGTGACGCGCCTCGATGACGGTGTCGGCAACCTGGAGGGACATCGGCAGGGCCTGCGCGGGGATCGGCGATCGAGGGTCGTGGCTGGAACGACGATCGGTGCACGCTACGCCCGATCCTGCGGGCGACGCAAGCATTGCCCGTGCCCTGCGCGCGACGCGGGGGATGCCCCGGTGTAAAGTCGGCGGATGGCAACCGCGACATCGAGTGACGATCCTGCAGGGCCACCGGGCCGTGAGCAGGCCGGGCCGGCGCGGCCGCTGGCCGATCGCCGGCTGGACCTGCGCGACATCCTCAAGCTGCTCGTCGCCGACGGCCTGCTGCTTCCGGCCGACGCCGAGCGCATCGCCGCCTCGCGCACCCAGCGTTTCGAGCACCCGCTGGAGCTGATCGCCGACCAGAGGCTCAAGTCCGCGGCGCCGCCGGGCAGGACGCTGAACCTCGAGTCGCTGGTCGAATGGCTCGCCGGCAAGCTGGGTCTGCGCTACATGCACATCGATCCCCTGAAGATCGATCTCGGCGCCGTCACGGCGACGATGTCGAACGCCTACGCCGAGCGCTACCGGATCCTCCCCGTCGCGGTCGATCGCTCGACGCTGACCGTGGCCACGGCGGAGCCGTTCGTCCGCGGCTGGGCCGACGAGCTCGAGCGCATCCTGAAGCTCAAGGTGAGCCTGGTCTTCGCCAACCCGGTGGACGTGCGGCGCTACGTCGGCGAGTTCTACAACCTCGCCCGGTCGATGAAGAAGGCGCAGGAGAGCTCCAAGGGCGGCTTCGCGCTGGCGGGAAACTTCGAGCAATTGGTCGAGCTCGGTCGCCACGGCCACCTGGACGCCAACGACCAGCATGTCGTCCACATCGTCGACTGGCTGTGGCAGTACGCCTTCGACCAGCGCGCCTCCGACATCCACATCGAGCCTCGGCGCGACGTCGGACTGGTGCGCTTCCGCATCGACGGCGTGCTGCACCAGGTGTACGCGATTCCGACGCTGGTGCTGAACGCGGTCACCTCGCGCATCAAGCTGCTCGCGCGGATGGAGATCGTCGAGCGCCGGCGGCCGCAGGACGGACGGATCAAGACGGTCGCTCCGGACGGTGGCGAGGTCGAGCTGCGCATATCGACGATGCCGACGGCATTCGGCGAAAAGATCGTCATGCGCATCTTCAGCCCCGAGGTGCTGGTGCGCGACTTCACCGACCTCGGCTTCACCCAGGAAGACCGCGCGCGCTGGGAGCAGATGACCGGCGAGCCGCACGGCATCATCCTGGTCACCGGGCCGACGGGCTCGGGCAAGACGACGACGCTCTACTCGACGCTCAAGGGTCTCGCCACGCCGGAGGTCAACGTCTGCACGGTCGAGGACCCGATCGAGATGATCGAGCCCGCGTTCAACCAGATGCAGGTGCAGCCCGGCATCGGGGTCGATTTCGCCTCCGGCGTGCGCACGCTGCTGCGCCAGGATCCCGACATCATCATGGTCGGCGAGATCCGCGACCGCGACACCGGCGACATGGCGGTGCAGGCGGCGCTGACCGGCCACCTGGTGCTGTCAACGCTGCACACCAACGATGCGCCCTCGGCGGTGACGCGGATGCTCGATCTGGGCATTCCGGCCTACCTGATCAACTCGACGCTGCTCGGCGTGATGGCCCAGCGGCTGGTGCGCACGCTGTGCCCGCATTGCAAGAAGCCCGCCGATCCCCCGGACGACCAGACCTGGGCGATGATGACCGCGCCCTGGCGTGGCGAGAAGCCGGCGTCCACGATGGCCGCGAACGGTTGCCTCGAATGCCGGATGACCGGCTACCTCGGCCGCATCGGCCTGTACGAGATCATGCTGATGACCCCGGCGCTGCGCAGGCTGATCACCCAGGACGCCGACGACCGGGTGATCCGCGAGCAGGCGTTCCGCGACGGCATGAAGCCGCTGCGCGTCTCGGGTGCGATGAAGGTGGCGGCGGGACTGACGACCGCAGACGAGGTGATCAAGGTCGCGCCGCTGGCGTGAGAGGACCGCCGGGGCCGCCCGACCTGGCGCTGCAGCGGCGGCGACCCTGGGGCAGCCGTCGGGAGGCCGCTATTTCTTCCTGGGCAGGATGCCCTTGTCGCGAAGAACGTCGCGGGCGATCACCTGGCGCTGGGTGTCCGACATCTTCGGGAACGTCTTGCGCAGCTTCATGTCCGTATCCTCGAAGGCGCGGAAGGCCTGGGCTTCCTTTGCGCTCAGCCGGCTGTTCTCGGGCAGGCCCAGCGACTTGCGGATGCGCCTGCGCCTGGCGTTGGCGACCATTCGCACCAGGGCGAACACCAGCAGCAGCACGACGACGATGAAGGCTACGGGGACCCAGCGAGCGTCGAACATGGAACCATCCTCAAAGTCTGCGCGCCCTGCGTCCCGGCCATCCCGCGTCGCGGGCGTCGTGCCTCCGTTGCGGGACGGCCGATGCGACCGGGTGGCGGATGGGGTGGGATTCGAACCCACGAATCGCTTGCGCGATCGCTGGATTTCAAGTCCAGTGCATTCAACCGCTCTGCCACCCATCCCGGGACTGCGTTCCAGCTGCCCGGCGGGCGTTGATTCTGCGGGCAGGCGCACAAATCTTAGCACGGGCATCCGGGCTTCCCGGATGCGGCAAATGCCGGCAGTCAATTGAAACTACGGCGGATTCTGCTAGTCTAATCGGGTTGAATGCCCATTCCGGGCAGGGGTATCGAGGGCGATGCCCTCATTGCGGAGGTTTCATGGATCCAAGAGTGCAACCGGTTTTCACGCAGGACGCGACGACCCGGTCGGGCTCGGTGGCGGAGGCGCAGCACCGCGTGCTGCGCAACACCTACTGGCTGCTCGCGCTGTCGATGCTGCCGACCATCGCCGGCGCATGGGCCGGGATGCAGTTCAACTTCGTCAAGCTGTTCATCGCGTCACCGACGCTCACGCCGCTGCTGATGTTCGGGGTCATGATCGGGGCGCTGTTCGCGGTCACCGCGCTGCGCAACAGCGCCTGGGGCGTGCCCGCGCTGTTCGGCTTCACGTTCATCGCCGGACTGATGCTGACGCCGATCCTCTCGGTGGCGGCCGGCTTCAAGAACGGCGGACAGCTGGTCGCGCTGGCGGGCGGCATGACCGCCGCGATCTTCTTCGCGATGGCAGCGCTCGCCACGGTGTCCAAGCGGGACTTCTCGTTCCTCGGCAAGTTCCTGTTCGTCGGCTTGGTGCTGCTGATCGTCGCCTCGCTCGCCAACCTGTTCTTCCAGGTGCCGGCGCTGTCGCTGACGATCTCGGCGGTGGCGGTGCTGATCTTCTCCCTGTACCTGCTGTTCGACGTGCAGTCGATCGTGCGGGGCGGCGAGACGAACTACATCTCGGCCACGCTGAAGCTGTTCCTCGACGTCTACAACATCTTCATCAACCTGCTGAACATCCTGCTCGCGTTCTCGGGGCAGCGCCGCTGATCGCGGCGCCGGTGCAATGGACGACGACGGGGCGAGCGATCGCCCCGTTTTCGTTTCGGGCGTTCAGGGCAGGAAGCGCGCGATCGACTCGACGTGCGCCGTATGCGGGAACATGTTGATCACGCCTGCGCTGTCCAGCCGGTAGCCGCGCTCGTGGACGAGGATGGCCGCGTCACGGGCGAGGGTGGCGGGATTGCAGGACACGTAGACGATGCGCTTAGGGGCGCGCTCGTCGTCGCGGTGCGGCAGCGACTTGGCGAGCTCGGCGGCGCCCTCGCGCGGCGGGTCGATCAGCACGCGATCGAGAGGACCCAGCGCCGCGACGGTCTCGGCGGTCGCGGCGAACAGGTTGGCGCAGACGTAGCTCGTCTGCGCCGACAGTCCGTTGTAGCGCGCGTTCGCCTGCGCCCGGGCGACCAGCGCGCGGCTTCCTTCGACCCCGACCGCGTACGCGCCGCGGCGCGCGATCGGCAGCGTGAAATTCCCCAGTCCGCAGAAGAAATCGCCGACGCGCTCGCCGGGCTGCGGATCGAGGAGCTGCAGCGCGCGGCGCACCAGCACGCGGTTGATCGCGGCGTTGACCTGCGTGAAATCGGTGGGCGCGAAAGGCATCGCCACGTCGAATTCCGGCAGCGTGTAGGCCAGCGTCGCCTCCGGCGGGTGGAAGGGGACGACGGAGTCGGGACCGGCCGGCTGCAGCCAGAACTCGACCTGCTGCGCGTTCGCGAATTCGACGAGCCGGGCGCGGTCGGCGTCCGTCAGCGGCTCCAGGATGCGCAACACCAGCGCGCAGACCAGCGCATCGCCCGCCGCAGCGCGCGTGTCCGGCACGAGTCGTTCGCCGACGGCGAGCTCGATTTGCGGCAGCCGCGTGCGGATCGACAGCGACTCGACCAGCGTCCGGAGCATCGGCAGCAGCGCGGAGACCCGGGCCGGGAGCACGTGGCATTCGCGCATGTCGGCGACGTAGCTCGACTTGCGTTCATGGAATCCGATCAGGATTCCGCCTTTCTTGGCGACGTCGCGCACCGACAGGCGCGCGCGATGGCGATAGCCCCACGCCGGACCGGCGATCGCCGGCAGCAGGGTGTCGGGACGCACGCGTCCGATCCGCCACAGCGCATCCTCGAGCGCGCGCTGCTTGGCTGCGACCTGCAGGCTGGGGTCGGCGTGCTGCAGCGTGCAGCCGCCGCAGACGCCGAAATGCGGGCAGCGGGGGGTGACGCGGCCGGCGTTGCAGGCGTGCACGGCGAGCGTGCGCGCAAGCTCGAAGCTCGGTTTGCGCCTGACGACCTCGGCGCTGACCGCCTCGCCGGGCAGCGCGCCTTCGACGAAGACGACCTTGCCCTGCGCGTGGGCGACGCCGCGGCCTTCCTGATCCAGCGATTCGATGGTCAATTCGATCATGAGCGACGGCGCGGATTGTACGCGCCGGGGATCCGGCCCCCGGTAGAATGCGGCGATGAGAATCGTCGCCATCGACAGTTCGACCGACTGGCTGTCGGTGTGCGCATCCGACGGAAGCCTTGCAGTGGCCTTGCGGGAGAAGGCCGGGACCGCGTCGTCGGAGCGCGTGCTGCCGCTGGTCGGCCAGGCGCTGGCCGAAGCGGGGTGGACGCTCGCGGAACTGGGCGGCATCGCCTACGGTGCCGGTCCCGGGTCGTTCACCGGCATCCGGATCGCCTGCGGCGTGGCCCAGGGCCTCGCGCTGGGCGCCGGACTGCCGGTTTTCGGTGTGCCGACGCTGCAGGCGGTCGCCCACGCATGCTGGCGCGCGCACGGGGCGAGGCGCGTGCTCGCCTGTCTCGATGCGCGGATGCGCGAAGTCTACGTCGCGTCCTACCTGCGCGAAGGCGACGCATGGCGGCTCGCGAGCGGACCGGCGGTGTGCAAGCCGGAGGCGCTGGGTCCCCCCGCCGCCGGTCCCTGGCAGGGCGCGGGCGACGGCTACGCCGCCTATCCTGAGCTCGCCGAGCGTCTGGGCCTCGCCGCCGCGGACCCGGCGATCGCGCCCGATGCGGCCTCGATCGCGGAGCTCGCCCTGCCTCGATTCGCGGCGGGCGAGGGGTTGCCTGCCGACCAGGCGCAGCCCTTGTACGTTCGTCAGCGCGTCGCATTGACCACGGTCGAACGCGCGGCGGGCCTGCGGCTCTAGCGGGGACCCCGTGATGGCGACGCTGCCGCAACCCGGGACCTACGCGAGCGAGACGCGTGCGACGGTCGTGTGGCGTCCGATGACCGAGGACGACCTGCCGGCAATCGCGGCGCTCGAAGCCCGCATCCATGCCGCGCCGTGGTCCGAGGGAAATTTCCGCGATGCGCTGGCGGCCGGCTACTCGATGCGCGTGGGCGTGCGCGACGGACGCATCGTCGCGTATGGCGTCCTGATGCTGGGGCCCGGCGAGGCGCAGCTGCTCAACCTGTCGGTGATCCCCGAGGCGCGCCGCGAAGGACTGGGTCGGGCGCTGCTCGCGCAGTTCATCGACGATGCGCGCCGGCTGTCCGCCGAGCAGTTCTTCCTCGAGGTGAGGATCGGGAATCTGCCCGCGATCGCGTTGTACGAAGCCGCGGGGTTCGCGCCGGTCGCGCGCCGCGCAGGCTACTACCCGCCGACGGTCCCCGGGGACGCGCGCGAGGATGCGCTGGTCATGCGCTGTCCGCTCGGACTCCCGCCGCGGCGGACCCCCGGCTGATGGCGACGCGCGAGGAGGTCCTGCGCGAGCTGGGGCTCGCGCCGCAATGGCGGCTGCGGCGCGCGCCGACCGCTGCCGTGGACGTCGCCGAGCGGCGATCTGCCGATGCCCCGGCCGACGATGCCGGCGCGAGGCGGGCGCGCATCGCCGCGCTGGACGCCGAGGCGCTCGTCGCCGACATCGCAGGCTGCACGGCCTGCGCGCTGTGCCGCACGCGGCGCAACACCGTCCCCGGCGTCGGCGACCCGAAGGCGCGCTGGATGTTCATCGGCGAAGCCCCCGGTGCCGACGAGGATGCGCAGGGCGAGCCCTTCGTCGGCCAGGCCGGGCGCCTGCTCGACAACATGCTCGGCGCCCTCGGTCTTGCGCGCACCCACGGCGTCTACATCGCCAATGTGCTCAAGTGCCGGCCGCCGAACAACCGCACGCCGGCACCGCTCGAAGTCGAGGCCTGCCTGCCGTATCTCGATCGCCAGATCGAGCTCATCGCCCCGACGCTGATCGTCGCGCTGGGCAAGAGCGCGGCGTCGGCGCTGCTTCGCAGCGATGCTCCGGTTGCGGGCATGCGCAATCGCGTTCACCGCTACCGTGGCATACCGCTGATCGTCACCTACCATCCGGCGTACCTGCTGCGCACGCCGGCCGACAAGGCGAAGGCCTGGGAGGACCTGCTGTTCGCGCGACGGACGCTGCGCGAAGCGCTCGCTGTCGCGGCGGGATGATCGCGGTCCGTCGGCCGACGTGTCCCGCCGTGCCCTTGCTCCCCCTTGCGAAGCTTGCATCGAGGCCGCATATTCCGGCCGGCGGGCCAATCGCCCCGGACTCTCGAATCGGAGGAACGACATGTTGCGCAAGCTGGGTATCGTTCTCGCGGCGGTCATGACCCTGGCGCTCGGCGGTTGCGGCTACAACCAGCTGCAGCAGCAGGACGAGGGAATCAAGGCCGCATGGTCCGAGGTGCTCAACCAGTACCAGCGGCGCGCGGACCTGGTGCCGAACCTGGTCAACACGGTCAAGGGCTACGCGGCCCAGGAGCAGCAGGTGCTGACCGAGGTGACCAACGCGCGCGCCAACGTCGGCTCGATCAAGGCGACCCCGGAGCTGATCAACGATCCGGAAGCCTTCCAGAAGTTCATCCAGGCGCAGAACCAGCTGCAGGGCGCGCTGTCGCGCCTGCTGGCGGTCTCCGAGAACTATCCACAGCTCAAATCGGATGCGCTGTTCCGCGACCTGCAATCGCAGCTCGAGGGGACCGAGAATCGCATCGCGGTGGCGCGCAACCGGTACATCAAGTCCGTCCAGGAATACAACACCACGGTTCGCCAGTTCCCGACCAACCTGACGGCGATGATCTTCAAGATGGGCACCAAGCCCAACTTCGCGGTCGCCGACGAGGCGGCCGTCAGCGCGCCGCCCAAGGTCGACTTCGGCAAGGCGGCGCCCGCCGCACCGGCCCCGGCGCCCGCCGCGCCCGCGGCCAAATGAAGCTGCAGTAGGGGGCAGCGGGCGGTTGCGCGGTCTCGCGCAACGCTCCCGCGGCCCGCTCTGCGCATCCTCCTCTGCATTCCCCGTGCACATCGTGACCCGCCCGCGATCCTCGCGACCGACGGCCCGGGGCCCGTGGCGTCTGCCGGCAGTGCTGCTGGCGGCGTTGCTGTGGTTCTTGGCGGCCCCCGTGCAGGCGCAACCCGCCTGGCAGCCGGGCACCGACGGCCTTGCGCCGCTGCCGACGCTGACGGCGCGGGTCACCGATCTGACCCAGACCCTGACATCCGCCGAGGCGCAGGCGCTGGAGGCCAAGCTCGCCGACTGGGAGCAGCGTACCGGCAATCAGCTGGTGGTCGCGATCGTGCCGTCGACCGCGCCGGAGACCATCGAGAGCTATTCGATTCGCCTTGCCGACGCCTGGAAGATCGGACACAAGGGCCAGGACAACGGTGCGATCTTCCTGATCGCCAAGAACGACCGGAAGATGCGCATCGAGGTGGGCTACGGTCTCGAAGGCGTCCTGACCGACGTGACCTCGCATCGCATCATCACCGAGACCGTGGCGCCGCTGTTCCAGCAGGGCCGGTTCGCCCAGGGGATCGATGCCGGCGTCGACCGGATCATCTCGGTCGTCGGCTCGGGCGCGCCCCTTCCCGCACGGCAGGCCCCGGCGCGACCGTCGAACGGCTTCGACTTCCAGACCCTGCTGATCCTGCTGTTCGTCGTCGTGCCGGTGATCGGCGGGATCCTGTCGCGCATCTTCGGACGTGCCCTGGGATCGACCATCGGCGGGGGCGTCATCGGTCTCGGGGCATGGGCCCTCGCGGGGTCGATCGCGATCGCGCTCGGCGCCGGTGTCATTGCGTTCCTGGTGATGCTGCTGTTCGGTGTCGCGGGCGGGATCGGCCGGCGGGGTGGTACCTGGATTCCGACGGGCGGGTGGGGCGGAGGCGGCTTTGGCGGAGGCGGCTTCGGCGGCGGCGGGGGCTTCTCGGGCGGCGGCGGCGGCTTCGGCGGCGGCGGCTCGTCGGGAAGCTGGTAGCGCGATGCCCGTATCCCACGCCAAGCGCTTGTGGCGCCACCTCGTCACCGACCACCTGTCGGTGCGCCGGGCGTTTCCCAAGGCGGCGCTCGCGCGCATCGAGCAGGCGATCGCCGCCGGCGAGCGAACGCATCGCGGCCAGGTCTGTTTCGCGGTCGAGGGCTCTTTGCACCCGATGCACGTGCTGCGCAGGCTCACGCCGCGCGAGCGGGCGCTCGAGGTCTTCGGCTTGCTGCGCGTCTGGGACACCGAGGAGAATTCCGGCGTCCTGATCTACCTGCTGCTGGCCGACCGCGACGTCGAGATCGTCGCCGACCGGGGCATCGACCATGCCGCCGGGGCGGCGGCGTGGCACGCGATATCCACCCACATGGAATCCGCCTTTTCCCGGGGCGAGTACGTCGACGGCGTCGTGCGCGGAATCGACGAAGTCTGCCTGCTGCTCGCCCGGCATTTCCCGCGGGGCGCCGCGGCGGGCGTGAACGAGCTGCCCGACAAGCCCGTCGTCCTCTGACCCGCGGGTCGACCGCTTCGGGGGCCCTTCCGGCGCCTCCGGCACCCCCTGCGCATCCTCCATGGCGCCGCCGCGAGGCGGCGTCGCCGATTCTGCAACACGGCCGGGCCCCGGCAGCCGCCCAAACCCACGGATTCATTGACGCTGGCAGCGAAATTGCTATGCTCCCCGGTTAACAACAGGACGGTGTGTGGCAGTCGAGCAATTCGTAGTCCAACAACCGCGACAAGGGAGCAATGATGGGAATGTCTTTCTGCAGGCGGCTGGGCATGGCCGCGCTGGCATCCGGGATGTTGATTGCCGGCAGCGCGATGGCGGCGAACGTTGCGCTGTACGCCGACACCACCTACGTCGATTACACGCCCCCCGCGACCTCCAGCGAGGCCTACAACATGCAGGTCGCCCTGACGGCGATGGGGCACACGGTGACGACGTTCACCGGAACCTCCGGCGCCGCGTGGACCAGCGCGCTCGCGGGGGCGCAGGTGCTGGTCGTGCCGGAGCAGGAGAACGGGCAGATCGCCGGCAATCTCGCCGGGGCGGCGGTGACCGCGATCCAGAACTTCGTCAACACCGGGGGGATCCTGATCGTCGGCGAGGATTACTCGGGGATCCTGTTCCTCAACAGCGTGTTCGGCTATTCGATCGCATTCACCACCGGGAACGCATCGACCATTACCGCCGCTGCGGCCAGCACGGTATTCGCGGGCGGCCCTGCCTCGCTGACCGACAACAACGCCACCGGAGGCTATGCCACGTCGTCGCTGCCGGCGGGCGGCCTGTGCGCCTACGCCAGCGGCACCGACTGCATGGTCTTCCAGATCAACCAGGGGTCGGGAAAGATCTTCCAGCTCGGCTACGACTTCTTCGACGCGGTGCCCAACGGCACCCAGGACGGCGGCTGGAACGCGGTGCTGGCGCTCGCGTCTGGCGGCGCCGGTCCCACCGGTCCGGTCGCGGTGCCGACGCTGTCCGAGTACGGGATCGCGCTGCTCGGCCTGATCCTCGCGGCGGCGGCGGCCTTGTCGCTGCGGCAGCGCCGGTTCGGCTGACCGCATTCGCAGGACGGGCCGGACGCCCCGACGGGCGCCGGCCCGGCATCGCTTCTTACCCCGGCCGCTCGCCGGCGGCGATCCGCCTTCCCCCGGGGTCACCCCTGGGTTTCGCTCACTTCCCCGTCCACTACCCTTCGGAACCGGCGGGCTTGTCGACGCCCACCAGGTGCAGGGAATCGTACTGCGCCTGATTCAGCCGGTGCCGCCACATGACGAGCAGCATCGTGCAGGTGACGAAGGTCCCGAACAGGATCACCGCCGAGCCGATCGAGAGCCCCATGCGGACCATCAGCGCGTAGAGCCCGACCATCAGGAGGATGCCGATGTTCTCGTTGAAGTTCTGGACGGCGATGGAGTGACCGGCGCCCATCAGCACGTGTCCGCGATGCTGCAGCAGCGCGTTCATCGGCACGACGAAGAAGCCCGCGCAGGCGCCGATGGTGATCATCAGCACCACTGCGAGCGGAACGTAGCTGACGAAGATCATCACCATCACGACCACGCCCATGGCGGCCCCGAAGGGGAGCACGTTGACCGAGCCGCGGAGCGTGACGAACTTCGCGGCGAGCACCGCGCCCAGCGCAATGCCGACGGCGACGACGCCCTGCAGCATCGATGCCTGCGACAGGTCGAGCTTCAGCGCGTGCGCCGCCCAGTCGATGACGATGAACTGCAGCGTGGCACCCGCGCCCCAGAACAGCGTCGTGGTCGCGAGCGTGATCTGCCCCAGCCGGTCGCGCCACAGCAGCCCGACGCAGTGGGAGAACTCCCGCACCAGGTAGACCGGGTTCTTGCTGGGGACGCGGTGATCGACGCCGGTGTCGGGAATGAAGGCGTTGATGATGGCGGCGACGAAGTAGAGGGAAATGATGACCGAGATCGCCGCCTCGGGGGCCGTGTTGATCGGCAGGTCGATGACCGGAAGGTCGAAGCCCAGCAGGATGGTCGACACCCGCGGCGTGATCAGGGCGCCGCCCAGCAGCACGCCCATGATGATCGACCCGACCGTGGCGCCTTCGATCCAGCCGTTGGCGACCACCAGCTGCTGCGGCGGCAGCAGCTCGGTCAGGATGCCGTACTTGGCCGGCGAGTAGGCGGCCGCCCCGAGCCCGACCACCGCATACGCCAGCAGCGGGTGGACGGCGAACAGCATCATCGAGCAGCCGACGATCTTGATCGCGTTGGTGATCAGCATCACCCGGCCCTTGGGCATCGAGTCCGCGAACGCGCCGACCAGCGGCGCCAGGACGACGTAGGACACGACGAAGCTCTGCTTGAGGGCCGGCGTCATCCACGGCGGCTCCTGCAGCTCGCGCAGCAGCGCGATGGCGGCGATCAGCAGCGCATTGTCGGCGAGTGACGAGAAGAACTGCGCCGCGATGATGGTGTAGAAGCCGCGTTTCATGGACTCGTAGTGGCCGCGCGCGCTTGACGCGGCGAATCCGTCACGCTCCGCATCGGTCGGTCGCGACGCGTTCCGGGAGGGCGGCGTCGGCGGCGGTTGGGCGTTCGATTGTTATAATGCGAAGGCGTTGCGCGGCCCGCGCTTTATACCACGTTTGCGCAGGGCCGCCCCGGCGCCGCGCAACCGCCTGCGCCGCGGCCGACCCGTGGCTGCGGGTGTTGGCGACGGCCCGGCGCCCACCGACACCACGCCGCATATCCGGATTCGCATGGCCCGCCCGCTCGTTGCGCACGTCGACCTTCGCGCGCTGACCGGCAATCTCGCCCGCGTCCGGGTGCTTGCGCCGGGCGCCGCCGTGCGCGCCGTCGTCAAGGCGAACGCCTACGGGCATGGGCTCGCCCGCGTTTTGCCCGCCCTCGACGACGCCGACGGCCTGGCGCTGATCGAGGTCGACGCCGCCGTCGGCCTGCGCGACGCCGGCTACCGGCGGCCGATCCTCCTGCTCGAGGGATTCTTCGACGAGCGCGAGCTCGACGCGATCGCCGGGCGCTCGCTCTCCGTCGTCGTCCACGATGCCGAGCAGCTGCGCATGCTCGAGCGGGCGAGGCTTCCCTCCCCGATCGAGATCTGGGTCAAGGTCAACACCGGGATGAACCGCCTGGGGCTCGCGCCACACGAGGTGGCGCAGGCCTGCGCGCGGCTGGAGGCGACGGGCGCGGCGGCGGTGCTGCGCGTGATGACGCATTTCGCCGCGGCCGACGAGGCGGAGGGCGTCGCCGGCCCGCGTGCGCGCTTCGACGAAGCCTGCCGCGGCCTGCCGTACGCGCGATCGCTCGCCAATTCGGCGGGCGTGTTCCGGTATGGCGAGGTCGGGGGTGATATCGTGCGTCCGGGAATCATGCTCTACGGCGCGACGCCGTTCGCCGACCGCAGCGCCGCCGCGCTGGGCCTGCTCCCGGCGATGACGCTGCGCTCGAGGCTCATCGGCGTGCAGACGCTTCGCGCCGGCGATGGTGTCGGCTATGGCGCGACCTTCACCGCGACGGGGCCGATGCGCATCGGCGTCGTCGCCTGCGGGTATGCCGATGGCTATCCGCGGCACGCGCCGAACGGAACCCCGGTGATCGTCGAAGGACGCCGGGTGCCGCTGGCGGGGCGGGTGTCGATGGACATGCTGACCGTCGACCTGACGGACGTTCCGCAGGCCGGCGTCGGCAGCGAGGTCGTGCTGTGGGGCGAGGGCCTGCCGGTCGACGAGGTCGCTGCGGCGGCGGGCACGATAGGCTACGAGCTGCTGTGCGCGGTGGCGCCGCGCGTCGCCTTCACGACGACGTCGCCGCCGCAGGGCGCCGCGAAATTCGGGGAGTGAACGTGTACATCGTCGTCACCGGCGCTGCCGGATTCATCGGGGCCAGCATCGTCAAGGCCCTCAATGCCCAGGGCGAGACCGACATCATCGCCGTCGACAACCTGACGCGCGCCGACAAGTTCCGCAACCTGGTCGACTGCGAGATCGCCGACTACATCGACAAGGAAGAGTTCATCCTGCGCATCGGCAACGGCGAGTTCGACGACGATGTCTCCGCACTGTTCCACCAGGGTGCTTGCTCGGACACGATGGAGTCCGACGGCCGGTACATGATGCGCAACAACTACCGGTATTCGGTGACGCTGCTCCAGCACTGCCAGGACAACGACATCCCGTTCCTGTATGCGTCGAGCGCGTCGGTCTATGGCGCGGGGACGGTCTTCCGCGAGGAGCGCGAGCACGAGGCGCCGCTCAACGTCTACGGCTACTCGAAATACCTGTTCGACGAATGCGTGCGCCGCGTTCTGCCCGAGCGCACCGCGCAGATCGCGGGGTTCCGCTACTTCAACGTCTACGGCCCGCGCGAGCAGCACAAGGGGCGCATGGCGTCGGTGGCGCTGCATTTCTTCGAGCAGTACCGCCGCGAGGGCCGGGTGCGGCTGTTCCAGGGCTCGGGGGGGTATCCGGACGGCGAGCAGCGGCGCGATTTCATCCACGTCGACGACGTCGTCGCCGTCAACCTCGACTTCTGGCGCAACCCCGGGCGCTCGGGCATCTTCAACCTCGGCACCGGCAACGCCGCGCCCTTCAACGCGGTCGCCGTGGCGACGATCAACGCCTGCCGCAGCGCCGTCGGCGATCCGCCGCGCACGCTCGAGGAACTGCAGCGCGACGGCGCGATCGAGTACGTCCCGATGCCCGAAGCGCTGGTCGGCAAGTACCAGAGTTTCACCCAGGCCGACATGACGCGGCTGCGCGCAGCCGGCTATGCGTCGCCGATGCTGACGGTGGAGCAGGGCGTTGCGCGCTACGTCGAAAGTCTGATGTCCCGGCCGGAATCCGCTTCGTAAGCTGGCGTTGCGTACGCGCCCTCGCGCAGGCGATGTCCTGGCGGGGCGCGACGACATCCGTCAACCGTCGAAGGAGATCCGCCATGATCCGTCTCGTCCCTGCGATCGCATTCGCGTTCGCGTCCCACGCCGCATTCGCCGCCGTCGACCTCAACACCGCCACCATGGAAGAGCTCGTCGCAGTGTCGGGCATCGGCCCCGCGAAGGCGCAGGCGATCCTCGACTACCGCGCCCTGCACGGCGCCTTCAAGTCGGTCGACGAGCTGAAGTCGGTGAAGGGCATCGGCGCCAAGCAGCTCGAAAAGCTCAGGCCCGAGCTGACGGTCGCCACGGCGTCGGCCAAGGGGAGCCCGCGCCAGGAGGCGAAGACGGCCGGCAAGGGCGAGTCCAAGGCGCGCAAGTAGGCGCCGCGCCCGCGGCAGGCGCAATCGTTTGCGTGTCGCTGCGAGCGGGGGATGGTCGGCCGGGGTCAACCCCCGGCCCGGATGGCGCGTTTAGGGCACACCGGCAGGAGATCCCGCAGGTCCGGCCGGTGCGTTGCGGCATACCGCACATCCCATCCCCCACGGAGAACGACATGAAACGGCTCTTGCTGGCATTCGCGCTGCTGCTCGCTTCCAGCCTCGCGCTTGCCGCGGTCAACATCAACACCGCGACCAAGGAAGAACTCGAGGCGCTGCCCGGCATCGGTCCGGTCAAGGCGCAGGCGATCATCGACTACCGCAACGCCAACGGGCCGTTCAAGTCGCCCGAGGATGTCATGAAGGTCAAGGGCATCAAGGAAGGCGAGTTCGGCAAGCTCCAGGGCGAGATCTCGGTCTCCGGACGGACGACCCTTCCGGCCGGCGCCAAGAAGGCCGAACCCGCGGCAGGTGGCTCGATGCGCGCGGCGACACCCGCGCCGGCCGCCCCCGCGGCCGCCCCGGCACCCGCTCCCGTTGCCAAGCCGGCGACCACGGCACCTGCCAGGGCCACGTCCGCCCAGGAGGAGCCGGCCAAGGCGACCAAGGCGACGACCAAGGAAGAGAAGGCGGCCAAGGCGAAGGCCGACAAGGAAGCCAAGGCCAAGGCCAAGGAAGAGAAGGCGGCCAAGGCCAAGGCCGACAAGGAAGCCAAGGCCGCCAAGGCAAGCCCACCCAAGGCGGCCAAGGAAAGGACGACCAAGGAAACGAAGACCACGAAGGAAAAGACCGCCAAGGAAGCGGCGAGCGCCGACAAGGCGTCGAAGTAGCCGGCGGTCCGCGTCGGACGGGGGGTACCGCAAGGCCTCGCCCGCTGGCGCGACGCCTGCAGGCGCAACCCGCCGGCTTCCGCCCGGCGCGCGCCGACCCGCGAATCCCGCCCCGGTGGCGGGATTCGTCTTTGCGGCGCCCCGGCAAGCAGCCGGCATCGCTCCGCTACAATGCCCCGATGAGCTACCGCACGCTGGCCGACACCGTCGGCAACACTCCGCTGGTGCGTCTGCAACGCCTGCCGGGCACCACGTCGAACATCCTGCTGGCCAAGCTCGAGGGCAGCAATCCTGCCGGCTCGGTCAAGGACCGTCCGGCGCTGTCGATGATCACCGAGGCGCAGAAGCGCGGCACGATCAAGCCCGGCGACACGCTGATCGAGGCGACGTCGGGCAACACGGGCATCGCGCTGGCGATGGTCGCGGCGATCGCCGGCTACCGGATGATCCTGGTGATGCCCGAGAACCAGAGCGAGGAGCGCGTGAAGACCATGCGCGCGTACGGCGCCGAGCTCGTGCTCACGCCCAAGGCAGGGGGCATGGAGGCCGCGCGCGACATCGCGACCAGGATGCGCGACGAGGGCAAGGGGACGATCCTCGACCAGTTCGCCAATCCCGACAATCCGCTCGCCCATTATCGCGGGACCGGGCCCGAGATCTGGCGCGACACCGATGGCGGCGTCACGCATTTCGTGTCGGCGATGGGAACGACCGGGACGATCATGGGAACGTCGAGGTTCCTGAAGGAGATGAATCCGGCGATCCAGATCGTCGGCGCCCAGCCCGAGGATGGCGCGTCGATTCCCGGCATACGCAAGTGGCCCGAGGCCTACCTGCCGAGCATCTACGATGCGCACCGCGTCGATCGGATCGAGAGCGTGTCGCAGGCCGACGCCGAGGACACGGCGCGGCGACTCGCCCGCGAGGAAGGCATCTTCTGCGGCATCTCGTCGGGCGGCGCCTGCGCGATCGCGCTGCGCATCGCGCGCACGGTGGAGAACGCGACGATCGTGTTCATCGTCTGCGATCGCGGCGACCGCTACCTGTCGACCGGGGTGTTCCCCGCATGACGCGCTCGCGCGGGCCCCTCGCGCGCTCGCTTCCCGGTTCGACGCGGTGACCCCGGTACTCGCCTTCGACATCGAGACGGTGCCCGACATCGCGGGCATGCGGCGCATTCACGACATCGGGAACGCGGTCGACGATGCAGGGGTGCTGGCCTGGTTCTCGCAACGGCGGCGCATGGCCACGGGCAGCGATTTCATGCCGCATCACCTGCAGAAGGTCGTCGCCATCGCCTGCGTGCTGCGCGATGGCGGCGGGCTGCGCGTGTGGTCGGTGGGCGAGCCCTCCGACGCCGAGCCCGAGCTGATCCGTCGCTTCTTCGACGGCATCGAGCGCTACACGCCGCAACTGGTGTCGTGGAACGGGGGCGGCTTCGATCTTCCCGTGCTCCACCACCGCGCGCTCATCCACGGCGTCGCGGCCGCGCGGTACTGGGACTGGGGAGACGACAACCGCGACTTCAAGTTCAACAACTACCTGTCGCGCTATCACACGCGCCACCTCGACCTGATGGACGTGCTCGCCCAATACCAGCCACGCGCGAACGCCGGGCTCGATGCGATGGCGAGGCTGTGCGGTTTCGCCGGCAAGATCGGCATGGACGGCGGCGAGGTCGCAGCCGCGGTCGCGGCCGGCCGCATCGCCGACGTGCGCAGCTACTGCGAATGCGACGTGCTGAACACCTACCTGCTGTATCAGCGCTTCCGCCTGATGCGCGGCGAGATCGACGCCGACGAGTACGCGCGCGAAATCGATCTCGCGCGCGAGCGCATCCTCGCCTCCGGCGCGCCGCACTGGCGCGAGTTCGTCGCCCGCTGGGACGCCTAGGCGCGATCGGCCAGGGTCAGGCGTCCGCGCGCGATCTCGATCACGCGCCCCGACACCAGGATCGAGCGATCGGCCGTCACCGCGAGCCCGAGCCGGCACGGCCTTCCGACCGCGTCTCCCTGCTCGATCGCCAGCCGCTGCGGCAGCGCGGCGCCAGTCGCGAGCAGCCATCCGCCGAGGTTCGCCGCGGCGGAGCCGGTGCCGGGATCCTCGACGACCGCGCCGTGCTTGGGAAAGAAGAAGCGGGCGACCACCCGCGAGCCGTCGCGCGCGAACACGTAGGCCATCGCCCGCTTGCCGTTGTTGCCGTGGACCGCCAGCGCGGCAGGCGAAGGCTGTGCGCGACGGACCGCGTCCACCGATGCGAGGGGAATCATCAGCTGCTCGCTTCCGGTGTCGACCCACAGCGGCTCGCCGGCAGCCGACAGGTCGCCCACCTGCAGCGCGAGCATCGTCGCGAGCTCTTCGCGCGTCGCCTCCGGCCTGCGGTGAACGGGGGCATTGGCCTTGAGCGTCCACACGTCGCCTTCGGCTTCGACCGGCACGATCCCTGCGCGCATCTCCAGGGTCACCCGGTCGCCGGCTGCACGCAGCGCGCGGACGACGTGCGCGGTACCCAGCGTCGGATGGCCGGCGAAAGGCATCTCGAACGCGGGGGTGAAGATCCGCACGCGCGCACTGGCGCGCTCCGATGGCAGGATGAACGTCGTCTCGGACAGGTTGAACTGCAGCGCGAGCGCCTGCATCGTCGCGTCGTCGATGCCGCGCGCGTCCTCGATGACGGCGAGCGCGTTGCCTGCAAGCGGGGTTTCGGCGAAGACGTTGACGATGCGAAAGTCGGCGTGCATGGCGGGCCTGCGTCGGAAGATGAGGGGGCGGACGGGGGCGGGTTGTCGGCGGGGGCGGGTTGTCGGCGTGGGCAGGTAAATCGCGGAGCCCGATCGGCCGCAGGCCCGGGGTGCGGGCGTTGCGCTAACGGTCGCGCTGCCGGCTGCCGTGCTCGCCGACCAGCGTCGCTGCGAGGTTGCGGAAATCCCGGTCGCGGGTGCCCTCGACGCGCAGCACCCGCGCGTCGCGATGACGCGGGAAGTTGCGCTCGATGGCGCGGGCGTACGACGGATCGTAATGGAGCTCGAGGAGCTCGCTCGCGAGCTTGGTCGTCGCGCCCTCGGCTGCCCATTGCGCCCAGCGTGCGATGGTGCGCTTGCCGTGCAGCTTTTCCAGCGGCGCGAGCTGCGCCTCGAGCGCGGCCCCGTCACCCGCGAGGTGCGCATAGTCGGCTTCCAGCATCTCGACCCGCTGCGCCTGCGACGCATCGAGGCGCAGGACCGGCGACGCGCGCATGGTCTCGAGCAGCGTCTCGGGAACCTGCAGGCGGCCGATGCGCTTGCTCTCCGATTCGACGAACACCGGACGCGCCGGATCGAAGCGGGCGAGGTCGGCGTAGAGGGTGCTCTCGAACGCCTTCTGCGACGGCTGCGGATCGCCGGGGAGGTCGCCCAGCAGCGAGCCGCGGTGCCTGGCGAGCCGCTCGAGGTCGAGCACCTGCGCACCCGATTCGGCCAGCGCCGCGAGCAGCCGCGACTTGCCGGATCCGGTGAGGCCGCAGACGACCTCGAAGCTGAAGCGTTGCGGCAGGTGGGAGAGCATCAGGACGACGTGACGCCGCCACGCGCGGTAACCGCCGTCGAGTTGCACGGGCCGGAACCCGATCTCGGAGAGCACCTGCACCAGCGCGCGGCTGCGCTGGCCGCCGCGCCAGCAGTAGACGAGCGGCGCCCATTCGCGCGGCTTGTCGGCGGCATGGCGCTCCACGATGCCGGCGATGTTGCGCGCGACCAGCGCGGCTCCGACCTTGCGGGCGTCGAAGGCAGACACCTGCGCATAGAGCGTTCCCACGCGCGCGCGCTCCGCGTCGTCGAGCACCGGGAGATTCACCGCGCCGGGGAGATGATCCTCGGCAAATTCGGCCGGCGAGCGAACGTCGATGCGATCGGCGAACGATGCCCACTGCTCGACCGGGACCCTGGTCAGCGACCGCAGCGGCGGTCCGGGGGGCAACGCCACGTTGACCGGATGGCTCATCGGCGCCGCAGCAGGGGACGCAATGCGGGCCATACGTTGTCGAGGATCCGCGGCTGGGCCGCGGCGATCGGGTGGATGCGATCCGCCTGGAACTGCGTCAGGTCCTCGCCGAATCCCTCGAACAGCCAGGGCACGAGCGCCGCCTTGCGCGCCTTGGCCACGTCGGCGAACACCCGCTCGAACCCGCTCGCGTAGGCAGGGCCGTAGTTGGGGGGCACCTGCATGCCCAGGATCAGGACCTTGGCGTGTGCCGCCTGCGCCGCGGCGACGATGGCGTCGAGGTTCGCTCGCGTGGCGTCGAGGTTGCCTCCGCGCAATGCGTCGTTGCCGCCGAGCTCGACGACGACGACTTCCGGGCGGTGCTCGCGCAGCAGCGCGGGCAGGCGGGCGCGGCCTCCGGCGGTGGTGTCGCCGGAGATCGACGCGTTGACCACCCGCTGCGGAAAGCCGTCGTGCGCCAGCCGGTTCGCGAGCAGCGCGACCCAGCCCTCGCCGCTTGCGAGCCCGAATCCTGCGGAGATCGAATCACCCAGGACCAGCAGCGTGGGCGCCGCCTGCGCCTGCGCGAGGCCCGCGAGGACCAGCATGGCGATGGCCAGCCAGCGAACGATCCGGCGGGTGCAGGAGTCCATGCGCATGTCGGTCACGCATTGTAGCGGGGCGCCGCCCCGCGCCACCGGCCACGTAGAATCGACGTCGACCCCGCTCGCCAGCCTTCACCTCCCAACGCACCGATGCCCATGCCCATCATCCGCGCCAGCGCGCTGACCAAGATCGTGCGCAGCGGCGACGCGCCGCTGACGATCCTCGACTCGGTCAGCTTCGATGTCGAAGCCGGGGCCACGGTCGCGATCGTCGGCACGAGCGGTTCGGGAAAGACGACCCTGCTCGGGCTCCTTGCCGGCCTCGATCGGCCGACCTCGGGCGAGGTGACCATCGATGGCATCGCACTGTCGACCCTCGACGAGGACGGCGCTGCCGCGCTGCGCGCGCGCGTGCTCGGATTCGTGTTCCAGTCGTTCCAGCTGCTGCCCGCCCTGACCGCGCACGAGAACGTGATGCTTCCGCTGGAGCTCGCCGGTGTCGCCGATGCGCCGTCGCGGGCGCGCGACTGGCTTGCGCGCGTCGGGCTTGCGCGGCGGGTGACGCATTACCCGCGCCAGCTCTCCGGAGGCGAGCAGCAGCGCGTCGCCATCGCGCGCGCGTTCGCGGGCGAGCCCAAGCTCCTGATGGCCGACGAGCCGACGGGCAACCTCGATGGCGCGACCGGTGCGGAGGTCGCCGACCTGATGTTCCGCCTGAATCGCGAGAACGGCACGACCCTGCTGCTGGTCACGCACGACGTCGCGCTGGCCTCGCGCTGCGAGCGCCGCCTGTCGCTCGCCTCCGGGCGGCTGGTTGCGGACCAGCGCACGAGCGAAGCGCAACCGGGGCTCGCGCCGGCAGGCGCACGCATTGCCGCGAATTAGCGCAGCGGCGATGAGGACACTGCGCCTCGCGCTGCGTCTGGCGATCCGCGATTGGCGGGCCGGCGAATTGCGCGTCCTGGCCGCGGCGATCGTGCTCGCCGTCGCGAGCATGGGCACCGTCGGCTTCTTCGCCGACCGTGTGAAGGGCGGGCTCGCCGAGCAGGCGAATCGGTTGCTGGGCGCCGACCTGATGATCAGCGGCGACCGGCCGCTGCCCGAGGCTTTCGCCCGCGAGGCGCAGGCGCTGGGCCTCGCGACATCGCCGGCGATCCGCTTCAACAGCATGGTCCAGCTGGCCGGCGGCGCGACGGACGGCGCTGCCGGAGGTGCTGCGGCCGCAACGACCGGTGGCGCGCTGCTGACCGACGTCAAGGCCGTGTCGCAAGGGTATCCGCTGCGCGGAGCGGTGACGCTGGTCGATTCCGGGCGACCGCAAGGCCGCGTCGCCCGGGGCATTCCGCCGCCGGGCGAGACATGGATCGACCGCAAGCTCGCGGACCGGCTGGGTGCGAAGTCAGGATCGCGGCTCGCGGTCGGCGACGCGACGCTCAAAGTCACCGCGATCATCGACCGGGACCCCGAGGTGGCGGGTATCGCCTTCGCGCCGGGGCCGAAGCTTCTGCTGAATCTCGCCGACGTGCCCTCGACCAGGCTCCTGCAGCCCGGCAACCGCGCGACCTACCGACTGCTGGTGGCGCAGGTGCAGGGCCGCGGCCTCGACGCCTACCGCGCGTGGCTCGCCAGGGCGCTGCAGCCGGGGCAGCGGGTGGAGACGGTGCGCGACTTGCGGCCCGAGGTTCGCCAGACGCTCGAGCGCGCCGAGCGCTTCCTGGGCCTCGCCGCCCTGGTCGCGGTACTGCTCGCGGCCGTCGCCGTGGCGCTGGCTGCATCGCGCTACCTGCGCCGCCACCTCGACGCGGCGGCGATGATCC
Source organism: Candidatus Levyibacteriota bacterium (assembly GCA_050256935.1). Lineage (GTDB taxonomy): Bacteria > Pseudomonadota > Gammaproteobacteria > Burkholderiales > Casimicrobiaceae > VBCG01. The sequence continues at coordinate 28,644 of JBLMVY010000122.1, forward strand.
GCTGCTTCGGTGCGCCGGTCTCGCGCACGCTCGCGCTCTTCGTCATCCAGTTCGTGGTCCTGGGGCTGGTCGCGAGCGCCGCGGGCATCGCCCTGGCGCTGGGCGGGCAGCAACTGCTGGTGATGCTGGTCGCAAGCTCGTTCAGCGAGCCGCTGCCCTGGCCGACGGCAATGCCCGCGCTCGCTGCCTTGGCGACCGGACTGCTCCTGCTTTTGGGCTTCGCCGTGCCGCCGCTGATTGCGCTTGCGCGCGTTCCGCCGCTGCGCGTCCTGCGGCGCGATCTTCCGCGGCCGCGCGCATCCGGCGTGATCGCCTATGCCAGCGGGGCCCTGGCGATCGCGGCGCTGATCGCGTGGCAGGCACGCGAGGCGCAGGCCGCCTGGATCATGATCGGGGGCGTCGCCGCGCTGCTCGCCGCGGCTGCCGCGGCCGCATGGCTGCTTCTCGCACTTCTGAAGCGCGTCCCCCAGGGCGGCGTCTCATGGCGCTTCGGGCTCGCCAACCTGCGCCGGCGTGCGCTGGCCTCGAGCCTGCAGATCGGCGCCCTCGCCCTGGGGCTGATGGCGCTGCTGCTGCTGACCGTGATACGCGGCGATCTCGTCGCCAACTGGCAGGCGAGCCTGCCGCCCGATGCGCCGAACCAGTTCCTGGTCAATGTCCTGCCCGACCAGGTCGACGGAGCGCGCGCGCTGTTGTCGGACGCCATCCACGTGTCCCCGGATTTCAGGCCCATGGTCCGGGGCCGGCTGATCGAGGTGAACGGCGCGCCGCTCGATGCCGCGCGCTACGACGATCCGCGCGCGCGCAGGCTCGCCGAGCGTGAATTCAACCTGTCCTGGACCGACCGGATGCCGATGGGCAATCGCCTCCTCGGCGGCAGGTTCTGGGACCCGGCGGCGCGCGGCACCGGCGCAGGCATCTCGCTCGAGGACGGCATTGCGCGCACGCTGGGCGTCAAGCTGGGCGACCGGCTGACCTTCGATTCGGGGGGGCTGCGGGTGCAGGCGGTGATCACCAGCTTGCGCAAGGTCGACTGGGACAGCTTCCGGGTCAACTTCTTCGCGCTGTTCGCGCCGGGCGCGCTCGACGACCTTCCGGTCACCTACATCGCGGCGTTTCGCGCCCCCGACGGCAACGGGGCGTGGCTTGCCGGACTGGTGCAGCGCTACCCGAACATACTCGCCATCGACGTCGCGGAGATCCTGCGCGAAGTCCAGGGCATCATCGATCGCGTCGCGCGCGCCGTGGAGTTCGTGTTCCTGTTCACCCTCGCCGGCGGCCTGCTGGTGCTGCAGGCGGCGATCGCGTCGACGCAGGACGAGCGCAAGCACGACGCCGCCGTGCTGCGCACCCTCGGCGCCTCCAAGCGGCAGCTGCAGGCTGCACAGGCGACCGAGTTCCTGATCCTCGGGGCGCTGTCGGGACTGCTCGCCGCCGGCGGTGCGGTCGCGATCGGCTGGGCGCTTTCGGACCGGGTGTTCAGCATTCCGTTTGCCGCCGACCCGCTGATCTGGGCGTATGGCATCGCGGGCGGCGCCGCTGCCGTCACCCTCGCCGGCTGGCTCGGCACGCGCACGACCCTGCGCGAGCCCCCGCTCGCGGTGCTGCGCCAGCTCGGCTGACCGGCGCCGTCACCCGGGTCCGTCGTGGCCGAACCCCGGCCCGACCCGGCTCCCCGTCAGGGACGCGCAACACCCGCGTGCCGACCTCCCTCCCGGAAACGCGGAGCGACGATTGCTTCCGTTCTCCGCCTTGCTTCCGTGCCCCGTCGGTGTCGACGGCACTGTAAAAATTGCATACAAATGCACCGATACTGCACAATTCGCATACGATGACGACCCTGACGGACAGCTTCGGCCTTGCGCTGGCGATGATGGCCGACGCCGATCCGCAGCTCCTCGCGATCGTGCGGCTGTCGCTGGCCGTGAGCCTCACCTCGACGCTCTGCTCGGCGGCGATCGGGCTGCCGCTGGGCGCGGCGATCGCCGTGTCGCGCTTTCGCGGCCGCTCGACGCTGATCGCCGTCCTCAACGCGGCGATGGGGCTTCCGCCCGTCGTCGTGGGTCTGGCGGTCTACCTGCTGCTGTCGCGGGCGGGGCCGCTGGGATCCCTGGGCCTGCTGTTCACGCCGGGCGCCATGGTGATCGCGCAGACGGTGCTGATCGTCCCGATCGTGGCCGCGCTCGCGCGGCAGGTGGTCGAGGACGCCTGGGTCGAGTACCGCGAGCAGCTGCACAGCCTGGGCTCGGGCTGGCTCGCGTCGACGCGCACCCTGCTGTGGGACACGCGCTGGTCTCTGTTGACGGTGCTGCTGTCGGGTTTCGGACGTGCGGCCGCCGAGGTCGGCGCGATCATCATCGTCGGCGGCAACATCGACGGCGTCACGCGCGTGATGACGACGGCGATCGTGCTCGAGACCAGCAAGGGCGACCTGCCGCTGGCCCTCGCCCTGGGCACGATCCTGATCGTCATCGTGCTGGCGCTCAACCTGGGCGCCCAGGGCTTGCGCAACTGGGCGAAGCTGCGCCTTGGCTGATGCGATCCCCGCGGGCCTGCCGATCGTCGTATCGGGTGCGGAGGTCGTCTCCCGGGGAACCCGCGTTCTCCAGGGCATCGATTTGCGGATCGAGGCGCATCGCCGCACGTTCATCCTCGGCCCGAACGGCGCCGGCAAGAGCACGCTGCTGCGCCTGCTGCACGGCCTCGTCGCGCCGACGCGCGGCAGCGTCACCTGGGGCGGGCAGACGCGGCGTCCCGCGCGCCAGGCGATGGTCTTCCAGCGCCCGGTGCTGCTTCGCCGCTCGGCGGCCGCGAACCTGCGTCACGCGCTGGCGCTGGCGGGGGTCCGCGGCAGCGAGGCGGCACTGCGGATCGCCGACGCGCTCTCGAGCGTCGGGCTCGACGCCATCGCCGATCGGCCGGCCCGGGTCCTGTCCGGCGGCGAGCAGCAGCGGCTCGCGCTGGCGCGGGCCTGGGCGCTCGCGCCCGAAGTGCTGTTCCTCGACGAGCCGACCGCGAGCCTCGATCCGGCCGCCGCGCGGGCAGTCGAGGCCATCGTGCGCGACATCGGCGCACGAGGATCCACCATCGTGATGACGACGCACCAGCTCGCGCAGGCGAGGCGCCTCGCCGACGACGTGGTCCTGCTGTCCGCGGGACGCCTGGTCGAGCACACCCATGCCGTCGAATTCTTCCGCCGACCGGCGTCGGAGGAAGGGCGGCTATTCCTGGAGGGAGAACGACTGTGATCACGAAGCTTGCACGCCATGTACTCGCCATCGTCCTGGCGGCCTTCGCAGGTGCGGCCTTTGCCGAGAACCCCTACATCGTCGTCGCTTCGACGACCTCGACGCAGCAGTCGGGGCTGTTCCCCAGGCTGCTGCCCGCGTTCGAGAACGACACGGGCATCAGCGTGCGCGTCGTCGCCGTGGGCACCGGCCAGGCGCTGGACATCGGGCGTCGCGGGGATTGCGACGTCGTGTTCGTGCACGACCGGGTCGCCGAACTCAGGTTCCTCGCCGAAGGGCATGGCGTGAAACGCTACCCGGTGATGTACAACGACTTCGTCCTGGTCGGCCCACGGGCGGATCCCGCACGCGTCGCCGGGGGCAAGGACATCGCCGTCGCGCTGCGAGCCATTTCGGCGGCGCAGGCGCCGTTCCTCTCGCGCGCCGACAAGAGCGGCACCTACGAGGCCGAGTTGCGGCTGTGGAAAGACGCGGGCGTCGACCTCGCGGCGGTCAAGGGACCCTGGTACCGGGAGACCGGCTCCGGCATGGGTCCGGCGCTCAACACGGCGTCGGCGATGGACGCCTACATCCTGGCCGATCGCGGCACGTGGCTCAACTTCCGCAATCGCGGCAACCTCGGGATCGCCGTCGAGGGCGACAAGCGCCTGTTCAACCAGTACGGGGTGATGCTGGTCAATCCCGCCAAGCACCCGGCGGTCAAGCAGGATCTCGGGCAGAAATTCATCGACTGGCTGGTATCGCCGCGCGGACAGGCGGTGATCGCCGACTACAAGATCGACGGCGAAGCGCTGTTCTTCCCCAACGCCGGCACGGATTCCTGAGCCGACGTCGCGGCCGATTCGCGCCGCCGCGTCCCCGTCGCAGACGAGCGGTTATGCTGTCCGGATGTCGACGCATCCGGACAGCCGCCGCGTACCGGCCGGCGGTGACGCGGAACGCTTCCGCCGGAGCGCGATCGCCGTCTTCGCCGGCGTGGCCGTGCTGGTCGCGCTGGCGGTCGTCGCGGCGTCATCGGGACGCTATCCGCTGTCGTTGACGCAGATCGTCGAGGGTCTGCTCCACGGCTTTGCGCGCGACCGCGCCGGTGCGACCGCCGAGTCGGTGCTGTGGCAGATCCGGCTGCCGCGGATCGCGCTGGCGTGCCTGGTGGGCGCCGGGCTCTCCGCCGCGGGGGCCGCGTTCCAGCACCTGTTCCGCAATCCCCTGGTCGCGCCCGACACCCTCGGCGTGTCCTCCGGCGCGGCACTGGGCGCCGTCGCCGCGATCTATGCCGGCGCGGGGACCGGGCTCGCGGCCGTCGCAGCGTTCGGCGGCGGACTCGCGACCGTCGCCGTCGTCGTCGCGCTGGCGGCGAGGATCGGGACCCGGGATCCGGTGCTGACCCTGGTCCTGATCGGCGTGGTGATGGGCAGCGTGATGGGCGCAGCGGTGTCGCTGCTCAAGTTCGTCGCCGATCCCTACAACCAGCTGCCGGCGATCACCTTCTGGCTGATGGGCAGTCTCGCCGCCGCGACCTGGAGCCAGGTGGCGGCAGCCGGAATCGCCATCGCACTGGCGCTGGCGCTGCTGGGCGCGCTGTCCTGGCGCATCGACCTGCTGGCGCTGCCCGAGGACGAGGCGCACGCCCTGGGCGTGCACGCGCCGCGCCTGCGCGCAGTCGTCGTCGCGGCGGCGACCATCGCCACGGCCGCGGGTGTGGCCGTCTGCGGGATCATCGGCTGGGTCGGCCTGGTCGTCCCGCACATGGCGAGGATGGTGGCGGGTCCCGCGTTCTCGCGACTGCTGCCGCTTGCCGCGCTGTTCGGGGCGATCTTCATGCTCGCCATCGACACCCTGGCGCGGACGGCGACGGCCGCCGAGCTGCCGCCGGGCATCCTCACGGCGTTCGTCGGCACGCCGCTGTTCATCGTGCTGCTCGCGCGCAGGATGTCCTGATGCTCGCGGCGCGCGATCTCGCCTTCGGATTCCCGTCGCGGCGCGTCGGGGAGGCGGTGTCCTTCGTCCTCGAGCGCGGCGAGACGCTGGCGCTCCTGGGCGGTAACGGCGCAGGCAAGACGACGCTGCTGCGCACCCTGATGGGGCTCCTGCCGCCGCTCGCGGGTCGGGTCGAGCTCGACGGCGCGGTGGTGTCGGCGATGCCGCCGGCTGCGCGCGCGGCGCGCATCGCCTACGTTCCGCAGCAGCACCTGCCCGCCTACGGCTTCTGCGTCGCCGATCTGGTGGTGATGGGACGGGCGTCGCGCCTGCCGCTGTTCGCGCGACCCGGCCGCGCCGACCGCGAGCTCGCGCAGGAAGCGCTGGAAGCGCTGGGCATCGCGCCGCTCGCGCGAAGGCCGGTCACCGAGCTCTCGGGCGGCGAACGGCAGCTGGTGCTGATCGCGCGGGCGCTGGCGCAGCAGGCCGACATCGTGATCCTGGACGAGCCCACGGCGAGCCTGGACTTCGGCCATCGCGTCCGCGTGCTGCGCGAGCTCGACCGCCTGCGCGGGCAGGGATTCACGATCGTGTTCTCGACCCACGAGCCCGATCACGCGCTGATGCACGCCGACCGGGCGCTGCTGCTGCACGGCGGGCGGCCGCTGGCGCTCGACACCGTCGCCAGGGCGCTGACGGTCGACAACATCGAGCGCCTCTACCAGACGCGGGTGCAGGTGCTCGACGCGGGCGGGCGGCGGGTCTGCGTGCCTGCCGACCAGGCGGGCCCCGTCAGGCGTTGAACACCACGCGGCCGGTGTTGGCGACGTTGTAGCCGCCCAGGGCGGTCGCCTGGGTCGCGAACTCCGGGCTGCGCGTCCAGGCGAGCAGGGTCTGCAGCGGCGGCTCGAAAGCGTCGCGACGCGAGGCGATGAGGTCGATCCGCTCGATTGCGGCCGGGATGAACGTGAGGCCGCTGGCGCGCGCGGCGGCCTCGATTCCGAAACCCACGTCGGCGTGGCCGTCGCGGATCATCGCGGCGAGCTCGGTCTCGGCGTGGGCCGGTCGCGCAAGCCAGTCGAGTTCGCCCGCGCGCACGCCCGACTGGGCGAGCAGGTGCGAGAACAGCTGGTGGCTCCCCGCCCCGGGCTGGCGCGCGGCGACCCGCAGGCGCTTCCTGCCGAGATCGGCGATCTTGCGGACGCGGTGGGGGTTGCCCTCGCGCAGCAGCAGGCCCTGGGTGCGCCGCGCCCACTCGATGACGACGACATCGGCGCCGGACAGCAGCTCGCGCACCAGCGGGACGTTGTATTCGCCGGTCGCGGGGTCGAGCCAGTGCGCGGCTGCCGCCGTCGCCTCGCCACGGGCCAGCGCCTCGACGCCGGCGCGGCTGCCGATCGCGAGCATCGCCAGGCCGCAGCGCGACTCGCGTACCGACCATTCGAGCAGGGGGTCGTGGCTGCCGGCAATGATCGGCGGGCGCAATGCCGGGCGCGAAGGGGCCTCGCCCTTGGCGGCGAGCCACTCGTCGATGCGGGCGCGGGGGAACAGCAGCTTGCCCGTCGCGCGCACGTGGGGAATCGCGCGGCGCCCGACGAGGTCGTAGATCCGCCGCTCCTTGAGGCGCAGATAGGCCGCGACCTCGCGCGTGTCCATCATTTCGCTGGCCGGAGCGCCTTGCGGGGTGGCGGTCCGCGCGCCGCGTGTGCGTGCCTTGGCCATGCGCCAATTCTCGCACGAAGATCCGCTGCCGCTGTCCTCGAAGCGGCGCCCGGTGCGGGCCTTCGCCGGCGGCGGGTGCTGCAGCCCCGGGGCGGGCACGCGGGCCCGCCCCCGGAGTCGCGCCGGAGCGGGTGCGTCAGTAGTTGTCCGGCAGCGACGGAATCGCGCGCAGGTATTCGTAGATCGCGCGCAGGTCGTGGTCGGTCTTCTTGCCGAACGCCGGCCAGGGCATGACCTGCAGCAACTGGCCGGCAGGCGCGTCGGGATCGTGGCCGGTGCGCAGCAGCGTCCGGAACTCGTCGAACGTGAGCCCGGCGGGCCGGCCCTGAGCGTCGGGGGTGAGGTTGAGGGACACGACGAAGGGACCGAAGTGCTGGCCGCCGGCGAGGAACACCGCCGTATTGACCTGCTCGGGCTCGCCCAGGAAGGGATTGCCGCCCGGGGCGTAGCTCGGACTGGTATGGCAGTCGTTGCAGCCGCCGCTGTTGACGATGTAGCTGCCGAGTCCCACCAGCGCGCGGTTCTTGCCCGCGAGGTTCAGGGTCACCGGGTTGATCTGGTAGCCGCGCTGGATCTGGCTCTGACTGTCGTCGTCGGCTGAACTCGCCAGCGGAAACGCTGCGAGCGCGATGGCGGCGGCCACGGCCAGTGCCGCCGGCTTGACGGCGATGCGGTGCTTCGTCATGGATTCCTCCGGAGTGGGTCGATCGTGGTCCGCGTGGATGCGGGCGCCCGGCGAGCCTGTGCCCGATCGGGGCGCCCGGCAAGGGGAATATTCGCGAATTTCCGGCGTCCGCGCCGGGATCGAGCCGCATGGGCCGCAACGCATGGACCGCGACGCGCGGACTGCAACGCGCGGACCGCAACGCGCGGACCCAGCCTCAGTGCACGCTGGAGATGATCAGGCGGACGATGACGAGCAGGGTCGCGACGAACAGCATGCCGATCACGATGCCGACGATGATCACCTGATGCGGCTTGATGGTCACCATGTCGCGCCGCATCGCATTGCCCTTGCGTACACCCAGGAAGCTCCAGAAGACGGCGCCGATGACCTGCAGCAGCGTTGCATCGGGTCTCAAAGCGCCCGGCGATTCGGCCTCGGGGCGTTCGGACGAAGGCGGAGGATTGACGTCGGGCATGGCGACGGGGCGGGAGATGGGGCCGGGGCGGGGGCCGGGGCGGGAGATGGCACGGCGGTGCGCGCACCCCACCCGGCTGACCCGCCGATGTTAGCACCACGCGCGGCGCCCCGACGTAGGCGACGCCGTATCATCGTGGCGGCGCTGCGCCTGCGCGCAGCCGAATGGCCGGTTCCGGGCGCACGGGTCGTGCGGGGACGCCGCACTGATGACACGATTGCAAGGAGACTGGGATGAACGCAGACAGGGACGAGCGCCTGGCGATCCGCGAGCTGGTCGAGAACTGGGCGATCTGGCGCGATGCCGGCGACTGGGAGCGCTTTCGCGGCGTGTGGCACGACGATGGCCGCATGATGGCGACCTGGTTCCAGGGCAGTGCCGACGAGTTCATCCGCGTCTCGCGCGAGGGCTGGGACAAGGGCGTGAGCATCCTGCACTTCCTGGGCGGCAGCTCGATCGACGTCGCCGGCGATCGCGCGATCGCGCAGACCAAGATGACCATCTCCCAGCGCGCGACCGTCGACGGCGTGCTGTGCGACGTCGTCTGCACCGGCAGGTTCTACGATTTCATCGAGCGACGCGCCGGACGCTGGGGCGTCGTGCTGCGCCAGCCGATCTACGAAAAGGACCGCCTCGATCCGGTCGATCCCGCGGCGACGCTGACGCTCGATCGCGAGCTTCTCGAGGGCTTTCCCGAAGGCTATCGCCACCTCGCGTATCTGCAGACCCGCATCGGCTACAAGGTCAAGCGCGACATGCCCGGCCTGAAGGGACCGGGGGTGCAGGCGCTCTATGCGCGCGGCAGCGCATGGCTGGCCGGCGGTCCGCACGGCGGCTGACCGGCCGAGCATGCCCGCGGGACGCCGCGGCGCAGCGTGCTCTCGTCAGGGGAGCTCGGTCGGCTGTACCATGGGGCCCGTGCCGCGCGCCTGGTGCGCGACGACCTCTTCCGGGACAGGACGCTGCAGGATTCCTGGCGCAGCCTGGACCGGTTCCACGGAATGGGCGCGACGCCTCGACCGGGTTCGCCCCGCAGGTTCGACAACCGGCTCCGCCGAGGAGCTCCAAGGAGACCAACGAATGCATCGCTTCAAGATCCTCGCCGCAGCGGCGCTCGCGCTCGGCATCTCGACGGGGGCGCTCGCCGCCGAGCCCCTGAAGATCGGACTGCTGGTGCCGGTGACCGGCCCCTTCGCCGACTATGGCAAGCAGATCGAGCGCGGCGTCCGGCTCTACCTCTCCCAGAACGGTGACACCGTCGCCGGCCGCAAGGTCGAGCTGGTGCTCCGCGACGATGCGCCCGGCACCTCGGGTGAGGTCAGCAAGCGCATCGCCCAGGAAATGATCGTCAAGGACAAGGTCGACATCCTCGCCGGCTTCGGCCTGACGCCCGAGGCCCTCGCGGTTGCGCCCCTGGTCACGCAGGCGAAGATCCCCGCGGTCATCATGAACGCGGCCACGTCGATCATCACGGCCCGCTCGCCGTACTTCGTCCGGACCTCGCACACCCTGCCGCAGGACACCGCGCCGATGGCGACCTGGGCGCTGCACAACGGCATCAAGAAGGTGTACACGCTGGTCGCCGACTACGGCCCGGGGCAGGACGCCGAAGCGCAGTTCAAGAAGACCTTCACCGCCGGCGGCGGCGAGATCGTCGGCGACGTGCGCGTCCCGGTGACCAACGTCGACTTCGCCCCGTACCTGCAGAAGATCAAGGATGTGAAGCCCGACGCCGTGTTCCTGTTCGTGCCTCCCGGCGCCGGGACGATCGCGTTCATGAAGGACTTCGCCAACCGTGGTCTCGCGCAGGCGGGCATCAAGATCATCGCGACCGGCGACCTGACCGACGAGAACGTGCTCGACGCCTACGGCGATTCCGCGCTGGGCGTCATCACCGCGTTCCATTATTCGGAGGACCACAACTCGCCCGAGAACAAGGCCTATGTCGCCGCGTTCGAGAAGGCCAATCCGAAGAACCGGCCGAATTTCATGTCGGTCGCCGGCTACGACGGCATGCACCTGATCGCCGCCGTGCTCGCCAAGACCGGCGGCAGCACCGACGCCGAGAAGTTCGTCGACGCGGCCAAGGGCATGAGCTGGATGAGCCCGCGCGGCAGGATCGCGATCGACCCGGCCACCCGCGACATCGTCCAGACCGTCTACATCCGCAAGGTCGAGAAGGTCGGCGGCAAGCTGCAGAACGTCGAGTTCGACAAGTTCCCGGACGTCAAGGACCCGGGCAAGCAGTAGCCATCGCCCGCGGTGCGCGCGGCAGCCCCGCGCGCACCCGGCATGCAGCGGGCTCGCAGCCGACGCGCCATCGCTGGCCGCAATCCGCAATCCGCGTTCAACCCCGACTGCCGACCGGCCCGTACCGCATGAGCAGCGCACTCGGAACCGTCGCAGACCTTCCCGCCGACTACTACGACGGTCTCGTCGCCCGCAACCTGCTGCCGCTGTGGCCGTCGCTGCGCTCGGTGCTTCCCTACGGCAATCCTGCGCGCAAGACCCGCCCGACGCTGTGGCGCTATGCCGACGTCCGCCCGAACCTGCTGCGTGCGGGCGAGCTCGCGCCGATCGAGAAGGCCGAGCGTCGCGTGCTGGTGCTGTGCAACCCGGGGCTCGGCCTCGAGAACATGCAGGCCACGCCGTCGATCTACATCGGGCTGCAGCTGATCCTGCCGGGCGAGACCGCCCCCAACCATCGCCACACGCCGATGGCGGTGCGCTTCGTCATCGAGGGCAAGGGCGGATACACGGTCGTCCAGGGCGAGAAGCTGCCGATGGAGAAGGGCGACCTGATCCTGACCCCGCCCAGGCTCTGGCACCAGCACGGCCACGAGGGCACCGAGCCGGTCATCTGGCTCGATGCGCTCGACCTGCCGCTGATCTACGCCCTCGAGGCCTCGTATGCGATCGAGGGCGACTTCCAGACGGTCACCGATCCGCGCAACGCGTCGACGACGCGATTCCGCCAGGGCGGGATCGTGCCCTACGCATCGCTGTCGGCGCGGCGCGACGATTATCCGCTGCTGCGCTTCCCCTGGCGCGAGGTCCGGCAGACGCTGACCGGTCTCGCCGACGTGACGCCCGGGGATGCCCCGGTGCACGTGGCCTACGTGAATCCCGAGACCGGGCGCGAGTGCATGGCGACCCTCGGATTCTCCGCGCTGATGCTGCGTCCCGGCGAGGAGCTGCGCCTCACGCGCCGCTCGGCGTCGTCGGTGTTCCACGTCGTAGAAGGGTCCGGGACCGCGACCGTCGACGGCCAGGCGATGGCCTTCGGCGAGTCCGACACTTTCGCCGCACCCACCCATGCCGAGATCCGTCTGGCCAACGCATCGGGCAGGACGCCGGCGTTCGTGTTCGTCGTCGACGACGCCCCGCTGCACCGCAAGCTCGGCTTCTACGAGGAATTCGGCTGAGCGGGCGACGGCCGCCTACCTGTGCGGTCTGCCTCCGATTCCGGCCTGGCGACGGCCTCAACCGCCGTCGCGGAAACCGATCGCGGCGTGCGTGCCGTCGCAGAACGGCTTGTTCCGCGACCCGCCGCAGCGGCAAAGCGTCATGCGGTTGCGGACTTCGTACCTGAATCCGTCGGCGCCGACGAGCTGCACGCCGCCGCGCAGCCACAGCGGTCCCGCACAGTCCTTGGCAGGGTCCTCGATCACGCCGATCGACGGCGCGTATTCGTTCTCGATCGGCTTGCCGGTCGCATTGTCCCAGGCGACCAGCCGTCCCGATGGGCAATCGCAGGTCTGGCGGATGAACGCCTCGCGCGCCGCAGACGCGCCGGTCTCGTTGACCAGGCTCCACACCGAACCGTTGGGATCGCAAAAGCGCCCGAAGGCGCACAGCGCCTCGGCATCGGTCAGGGACATCGCCGGGCCGCGCATCAGCTTCGCCTGGTCGGCATAGGGCTCGCGACTGGCGGTCTCGGTGCCGTCGAAGCCGATGCGCTTGTGGGTGCCGTCGCAAAATGGCTTGTTCGCGCTGTGCCCGCAGCGGCACAGCGAATACCGAGTCGGGTGGGGATAGTCGCGAGCGTGGATCCATCGGACCGACTCGCCCCGGGCATCGGTGCCGATCACCTGTCTTGCGATGGGCAGGTTGCCTGTCACCAGGTAGGGACCGTTCTTCGCGACGGTCACGCTCGCCGCAGTCGCGTCTCTGTCGTCCATCGGGATCCTCCTCCGGTAGGGGAGGCGGGCTGGAAACGGTGGCCGCCCGGCCCGCCGCGCGGGCAGAACGGCCGAAAGCCTTGAAATGGCCGCCATCCGCCTCATTTTTGCGGTGTTCCCCGCCCAGACTACACAAAAACCCGACCATGCGCTTCGACAAGCTGACGACCAAGTTCCAGCAGGCCCTGGCCGACGCCCAGAGCCTTGCCCTGGGCAACGACAACGGTTTCATCGAGCCCCAGCACCTGCTCTCGGCGCTGCTCGCCCAGGAAGACGGCGGGACGGCGTCGCTGCTGGCCCGCGCGGGGGTGGCCGTGCCCAAGCTGCAGGGGGCGCTCAAGACGGCGATCGCCAACCTGCCCAAGGTCGAAGGCACCGGTGGGGAGATCGGGGTGTCGCGCGACCTCAACAACCTGCTGAACCTCACCGACAAGGAGGCGACCAAGCGCGGCGACCAGTTCATCGCCTCCGAGCTCTTCCTGCTCGCGCTCGCCGACGACAAGGGCGCGCTCGGCCGCATGCTCAAGGAGCAGGGCCTGACCCGCAAGGCGCTGGAATCGGCGATCGAGGCGGTCCGCGGCGGTGCGGGCGTCGACACCCAGGAGGCCGAAGGCCAGCGCGAGGCGCTCAAGAAATACACGATCGATCTGACCGAGCGGGCGCGCGACGGCAAGCTCGACCCGGTCATCGGCCGCGACGACGAGATCCGCCGCACCATCCAGATCCTGCAGCGGCGCACCAAGAACAACCCGGTGCTGATCGGCGAGCCCGGCGTGGGCAAGACCGCGATCGTCGAGGGACTCGCCCAGCGCATCGTCAACGGCGAGGTTCCCGAGACCCTGAAGGACAAGCGCGTGCTGTCGCTCGACATGGCCGCCCTGCTGGCAGGGGCCAAGTACCGCGGCGAGTTCGAGGAGCGGCTGAAAGGCGTGCTGAAGGACATCGCCGCCGATGCCGGGCGCACGATCGTGTTCATCGACGAGCTGCACACCATGGTCGGTGCCGGCAAGGCCGAGGGCGCGATCGATGCCGGGAACATGCTGAAGCCCGCGCTCGCGCGCGGCGAGCTGCATTGCGTGGGCGCGACGACGCTGGACGAATACCGCAAGTACATCGAGAAGGACGCGGCACTCGAGCGCCGCTTCCAGAAGGTGCTGGTCGACGAGCCGTCGGTGGAGTCGACGATCGCGATCCTGCGCGGCCTGCAGGAGAAATACGAGCTGCACCACGGCGTCGAGATCACCGATCCGGCGATCGTCGCGGCCGCGGAGCTCTCGCACCGCTACATCACCGACCGCTTCCTGCCCGACAAGGCGATCGACCTGATCGACGAGGCCGCCGCGCGGATCAAGATGGAGATCGACTCCAAGCCCGAGGCGATGGACAGGCTCGACCGCCGGCTGATCCAGCTCAAGATCGAGCGCGAGGCGGTGAAGAAGGAGAAGGACGAGGCCTCGAAGAAGCGCCTCGCGTCCATCGAGGACGAGATCAAGCGCCTCGAGCGCGAATACGCGGATCTCGACGAGGTGTGGAAGGCGGAGAAGGCGCAGGTCGCCGGCAGCCAGCACATCAAGGAGGAGATCGACAAGATCAAGCTGCAGATGGACGAGGCCCGGCGCAAGGGCGACTGGCAGAAGATGTCCGAGCTGCAGTACGGCAAGCTGCCGCAGCTCGAGGCGCAGCTCAAGAAGGCCGACAAGACCCTCGCCGCCGAGGAAGCGAAGAAGCCGCAGCTCCTGCGCACCCAGGTCGGCGCCGAGGAGATCGCCGAGGTCGTCTCGCGCGCGACCGGCATCCCGGTGTCCAAGATGATGCAGGGCGAGCGCGACAAGCTCCTCCACATGGAGGACCGCCTGCACCAGCGCGTGATCGGCCAGAACGAGGCGGTGCGCCTCGTCTCCGACGCGATCCGCCGCTCGCGCTCGGGACTGTCCGATCCCAACCGTCCCTATGGCTCGTTCCTGTTCCTGGGCCCGACGGGCGTGGGCAAGACCGAACTCACCAAGGCGCTGGCCGAGTTCCTGTTCGACAGCGACCAGGCGATGGTGCGCATCGACATGTCGGAGTTCATGGAGAAGCACTCGGTAGCGCGCCTGATCGGCGCGCCGCCGGGCTACGTCGGCTACGAGGAAGGCGGATACCTGACCGAGGCGGTGCGGCGCAAGCCCTACGCGGTGATCCTGTTCGACGAGATCGAGAAGGCGCACCCCGACGTGTTCAACGTGCTGCTGCAGGTGCTCGATGACGGCCGCCTGACCGATGGCCAGGGCCGCACCGTCGATTTCCGCAACACGGTGATCGTCATGACGTCGAACCTGGCGTCGCACCGGATCCAGGAGATGACCAACGAGGGCAGGGACCCGGGAGCGATCAAGGTCGCGGTGATGGCGGAGGTGAAATCCAACTTCCGGCCCGAGTTCGTCAACAGGATCGACGAGATCGTCGTCTTCCATCCGCTGGCGGAAGCGCAGATCGCGAGCATCGCGCGCATCCAGCTGCATGGCCTCGAGCAGCGCCTGGCCAAGCTGGAGATCAGGCTCGACGTCAGCGACGCGGCGCTGGAAACGGTGTCGCAGGCGGGCTTCGACCCGGTCTACGGCGCGCGGCCGCTGAAGCGCGCGATCCAGCAGCAGATCGAGAATCCGCTGGCGAAGGAGATCCTGGGTGGCCATTTCGCGGCCGGGGACACCATCCACGTGATCGCGAAGGACGGCCAGATCGCCTTCCGCAAGTGAGCTCGCGTAAGTGATCTGCCGGGCGGTCCCCGGGGCGATGCCCGGGGACTGCCCGATTCACGTGGCGTGCAGCAGGCGCCCCCCGGCGAACGCCCAGTTCTCCCAGGCGGTCTCCTGGAAGACCACCATCACCTGCTCGGGGTCGAGCCCGGGATCCTCGGCCAGCGCAGCGACGACGTCGGCGACGAGCTTGCGCTTGACCCTGACGCTGCGTCCGACCGACCAGAGGATCTCGATCAGCGCGAAGTCGGCGCCGCGCGGGCTCGTCGCGTCCGGATACGAAGGGTCGTAGCGGAAGTCGTCGGCGGCAAGCTCGAGGACGCGCTGGAACCGATCGGTCTGAGGAACGCCGGCGGCCACCAGCGAGCGATGCACCGCGTCGAGCACCGCCGTCTTGAAGGCGGCGTCGCGCTTGCGGGCCAGGGTCAAGGTCACCAGGGGCATGAGCGGCTCCGTTCGTTGGGGTCAGACGTAGGGCAGGCTGCGTTGCGGGGGCGCGTCCAGCCAGCGGACGACCCGGTCCAGGACCCGCGACACCGCGCCCGGATTCGCCGGCCCGCCCGCCGGCGCGCCGATCGGCGCGAGGTGCCTCGCCCCGGTGATGCTGAACGTCGCCTCGCCCTGCGCCTCGACGACGGTGTCCCCCGCGCATTCGACGACCCAGTCATCGCCGGCGCGCAGCACGACGTCGTCGCGGCGTCGCTCCTGGGTGATCCACAGCGTTCCCCGCGTGACCCGCAGCGTCGCGCCGCGCGTGTCGGGCAGGGTGATCGCCTCGCGCGGTGCGAGGCGCACGACGGTCCCGGTTTCGAAGAAGGCCATGGCAAAGCTCCTTTCCCATGCGTATGATTCATCCTGGCATCGGGATGCGCGGCGCGCGTCCCGGGGCGAGTGAGGCGATTCTGCTTGGTCCGCCCTCTTCGCTCAAACGCTGATTCGGAATGATTTGCATGCATTTCAGGAATGCATAAGACGCTGCGCAGCCTGCCGTCGCTGGACTTCCTCCGGGGTTTCGAGGCCGCGGGCCGCAAGCTCTCGTTCACGCTCGCCGCGCAGGAGCTGTTCGTCACCCAGTCGGCGCTGTCGCGCCAGATCAAGGCGCTGGAGGATGCGCTGGGGATCGCGCTGTTCGAGCGCCGGCATCGTGCGCTGGCGCTGACCGTCGCCGGCGCGGCTTACCACCGGTCGATCACCGAGGTCCTCGGTGCACTGGCCTCGGCCACCGAGCGCACGCGCGGCGGCGCCCGCGCACCGGGGCTCACGCTGTCGACGACGGTGTCCTTCGCATCGCTGTGGATGATCCCGCGGCTCGCGTCGTTCCGCGAGGCGCATCCGGAGGTCGAGGTCTACGTGTCGGCGGACAACCGCGTCGTCGATCTGGCGCGCGGCGACGTCGACATCGCCGTGCGCTACCTGCCCGACGCGGCCGCGCCCAGCGGGGCGACGCGGCTCTTCGGCGAGCGCATGACGCCGGTGGCGAGCCCGCGCGTCGCACGCAGCGGACAGGCGCTGCGCACCCCGGCCGATCTCGCGCAGCACGTACTGCTCCACTACGACGATCCGGAGGGTCGCACGCCGTGGCTCGACTGGGGGAGCTGGCTCGCCTCGAACGGCGCCCCGGGCCTGCGGCCCACCGGATCGCTGCGCTTCCGCCTCTACGACCAGGCGGTCCAGGCGGCGGTCGGCGGGCAGGGCGTGGCGCTCGGCCGCCTGCCGATGATCGCCGAGCACCTGCGCGACGGCCGGCTCGTCGCACCGTTCGCGCGCAAGTACGAGTCGGCGCGAAGCTACTACGCGATCGTCGCGCCCGGCGCCGGCGAGCGGGACGACGTCGCCGCCTTCCTGCGCTGGATTTCCGCCGAAGCGGCGCGCGAATGTGCGCAGGCCGACGCTCCCGCAGGGCGCAGCGGGCTGCCACGGCGGGAAGGCGGGTCCGCCGGCAAGAACGGAAGCCGCGCCAACGCCGAAACCCGCGCCAAGCGCGCGGCAGGGCGCCGCAGGTCCTGACCGCAGTCGCCCGAGCGCGCATCCGGCGAGCCCGCCGTGCCCAGCATGCCCACCATGCCCGGCGTGCACAGCCCTCACGGCGACTTGCCGCCTTCACCGTGGATCCTGCGCCACGCGCGGCTGGTCGCATCCGGCGCGAGCGTGCTCGACATCGCGGCCGGGCGCGGACGCCATTCCCGGCTGTTCGCGGAGCGCGGGGCGAAGGTCACCGCGGTCGACCGCGATGCCGCCGGTCTCGCGGCACTCGACGGGCTCGCCGGCGTGCGCACGCTGGTCGCCGACCTCGAAGCGGGCCCGTGGCCGTTCGCCGGCCGGAGCTTCGATGCGATCGTCGTCGCCAACTACCTGCATCGCCCGCTGTTCGAGCCGCTGCTCGCCGCGCTCGCCCCCGACGGCGTGCTGATCTACGAGACCTTCGCGATCGGCAACGAGCGCTACGGTCGACCGTCGAATCCCGAGTTCCTGCTGAATCCGGGCGAATTGCTCGAGCGCGTTCGCGGACGGCTTGTGGTGGTCGCATTCGAGCAGGGCGAAATCCGGCTGCCCCGCCCGGCGGTCGTGCAGCGGCTTGCGGCGGTCGGAACGTCACGCGCCTGGCCGCCGCCGGCAGAACCCGGGTGACGGGCGCCGATTCGTCGCCGATGGGAGACACTTGCCTCTGCGGCAGGCGCATCCGGGCGGGAGGGGAATCGGGTAGAATTCGTCATTTTCCCGACGGCCCTTCATGCTCCAAGGCAGCCTTTGCGCCATCGTCACGCCGATGCAGCCCGGCGGCGCCCTCGACCTCCCGGCGCTGCGCAGGCTGATCGACTTCCATGTCGATAACGGCACCGCGGGGATCGTCATCGTCGGCACGACCGGCGAATCCCCGACCGTCGATTTCGACGAGCACTGCGAGCTGATCAAGACCTCGATCGAGCACGCCGCCGGCCGGATCCCGATCATCGCGGGCACGGGTGCCAATTCGACGTCGGAGGCGATTGCGCTGACGCGCTACGCCAAGGGCGTCGGCGCGGCCGCCTGCCTGTCCGTCGTTCCCTACTACAACAAGCCGACGCAGGAAGGGCTGTACCGGCATTTCAGGGCGATCGCCGAGGCGGTCGACCTGCCGCTGATGCTGTACAACGTGCCCGGGCGCACGGTCGCCGATCTCGCCAACGACACGGTGCTGCGGCTCGCCGAGGTGCCGGGCATCATAGGGCTGAAGGACGCGACCTCGGACCTCGTGCGCCATGTCGAGCTGCGGCGACGGCTCGCGGGGCGTCAATTCGGCCTTTATTCCGGCAACGACGACACGGCGCTGCCCTATATGCTCCTCGGGGGCGACGGTGTCATCTCGGTGACCGCGAACGTTGCGCCCCGCGCGATGTCGCAGATGTGCGCGGCGGCGCTGGCCGGCGACGTCGCCCTGGCCCGCGAGCGCAATGCGCGCCTGATGGGCCTGCACGCGCGCCTGTTCGTCGAGTCGAATCCGACCCCCGTCAAGTGGGCGCTCGCCGAGATGGGACTGATCCACAACGAATTGAGGCTGCCGCTGATTCCGCTGTCGCCGCAACACCATGACGCGGTTCGCGCCGCGTTGCGCGAAGCGGGCTGCGTCGCCTAGAGGTTACCCGCAATGAATCGAACCCTGTCCTTCCTCGCACCTGCGCTGGCCGCGCTGGCTCTCGTCTCGCTCTCCGGCTGCGAATCGATGTCGTCGCTGGGCAAGCAGATCGACTACAAGTCGGCCTCCTCGGCGCCGTCCCTCGAGATTCCGCCCGATCTCGCCACGCCCAAGTACGACGATCGCTACGCGGTCACGACCGCGTCCGGGATGGCTGCGAAGAGCGCAACCGAGCCCGCGCCGGCGGACGTTCTTCCGGTGCGCGACGGCGACGCGCGGATCGCGCGCGAGGGCAACGAGCGCTGGCTGGTGGTCAAGGCGACGCCGGAGCAGGCGTGGAACACCGTGCACAAGTTCTGGACCGACACCGGCTTCGTCATCGCCAAGGAGCATCCCGACCTCGGCATCATGGAGACCGACTGGGCGGAGAACCGGGCGGAGATTCCCCAGGACCCAGTCCGCAAGTACATCGGCAAGTACGTCGACATCTTCTATTCGACCTACAAGCGCGACAAGTTCCGCACCCGCATCGAGCGGGG
>JBLMVY010000123.1:0-4480 GCA_050256935.1 Candidatus Levyibacteriota bacterium
ATGACCGGGGTGAACACGCTGTTCAACGCCTTGCTCAACAACCCGAAGTTCGCCCGGCTCGACTTCTCCCGGTTCAGGCTGGCGCTCGGTGGAGGAATGGCCGTGCAGGAGGCGGTCGCCAAGCGCTGGAAGCAGGTGACCGGCGTGGCCCTGGTCGAGGCCTACGGCCTGACCGAGACGTCGCCCGCGGCGACGATGAACCCGCTGGACAACACCGAGTTCAACGGGACCATCGGCCTGCCGATCCCGTCGACCTGGATCGTCCTGCGCGACGACGCGGGCAGGGACGTTCCGCTGGGCGAGCGTGGCGAGATCTGCATCAAGGGCCCGCAGGTGATGGCCGGCTACTGGCAGCGTCCGGACGAGACGGCGAAGGTGATGACCGCCGACGGATACTTCATGAGCGGCGACATCGGAGTCATGGACGAGCGCGGCTACATCAGGATCGTCGATCGCAAGAAGGACATGATCCTGGTCTCCGGCTTCAATGTGTATCCGAACGAGATCGAGGGCGTCGTCGCCGAGCATCCCGCCGTGCTCGAGTGCGCCGCCGTCGGCGTCGCGGACCCGAAATCGGGCGAGGCCGTGAAGCTCTACGTCGTCCGCAAGGACGACGCGCTCACGGCCGACGAGCTGATCGCCTGGTGCCGCGACCGGCTGACCGGATACAAGGCCCCGCGTGAAGTCGAGTTCCGGCGCGAGCTGCCGAAGTCCAATGTCGGCAAGATCCTGCGTCGCGAGCTGCGGGACGAGGCGCGGGCCGCAACCGTCGGTGTGACGGGATGACCGAGCAGGCGACCCTTCCGCCCGGGATTCCTGCGCTACGGGTGACACCGATGCCGGCCGACGCGAATTTCCATGGCGACATCTTCGGCGGGTGGATCATGTCGCAGGTCGACCTCGCCGGATCGATTCCCGCGTCGAGGCGCGCACGCGGCCGCGTGGCGACCGTCGCCGTCAACTCGTTCGTGTTCAAGCAGCCGGTGCTGATCGGCGACGTCGTCTCGTTCTACGCCACGATCGAGAAGGTCGGCCGGACGTCGGTCACCGTCGATGTCCAGGTCTACGCGCAGCGCAACCCGCACGAGGAGGTGACGGTCAAGGTGACGGAGGCGAGCCTGACCTACGTCGCCGTGGGGCCTGACCGCAAGCCGCGGCAGCTGCCATCGCCGTGACGGCCGAGCGCGACGGGTCGCGGCTGCGGCATCGGGCTACGGAAAACCCCTGTGCCAGTCGCGCCACAGCGGATTTGATCAGGGTCAAGGTCGGCCCCGCCGGCGGGCGGATTCGCCGGGGGCGCGTGTATAGTTGGACGACAGAATCCGAATGAGAACAGCGCGGGACGCAACCGGCCGCGCATCCCCGGCGGGCGACATGCCGTCGACCATTTGAGGAGGCACAAGAACATGCTGGACGCATCGATCAACATCAGGCGGACCCGCGTCGCGTCGGTCGTCGGCGCGATGCTGCTCGCGGCCGCCGCGGGACAGGCGTACGGTGCGGCGTTCGCCCTCAACGAGAATTCGGCGAGCGGCC
This sequence comes from Candidatus Levyibacteriota bacterium, assembly GCA_050256935.1. GTDB lineage: Bacteria > Pseudomonadota > Gammaproteobacteria > Burkholderiales > Casimicrobiaceae > VBCG01. Next base: position 1,537 of record JBLMVY010000123.1, read on the forward strand.
TGGGCAATGCGTTCGCCGGCGGCGCGGCCGGCGCCGAGGATGCGAGCACGGTCTGGTTCAACCCGGCGGGCATGGCGAAGCTCTCCACGCCCCAGGTCGCGCTGGCGGTGAACTTCATCACGCCGTCGATCAAGTTCCGCGACGACGGCTCGCAGCCTGCGGCGCTGCAGCCTCTGGGCAACAGCGACGGCGATGCCGGCAGCCTGAACATCGTGCCCAACGCGTACCTGACGATGCCCATCAACTCGCAATGGAGCGTCGGTCTGGGCATCAACGCACCGTTCGGGCTCCAGACCGAGTGGAGCAGCGACTGGCTCGGCCGCTACCAGGCGATCAAGTCCAAGGTCGAGACGATCAACGTCAATCCTGCCGTCTCGTGGAAGGTCAACGACACGTTCGCCGTTGGCGTGGGCGTGGACTGGCAGCACATCAAGGGGAATTTCTCGAATGCCGTCAACTACAGCGGCGCGCTCGCGCAGGCTGCGGGCCAGGCGGCCGCGGGAGGCCTGATTCCCCCGTCGCTGGTGCCGACGATCGCCGCGCTGGTGCCGGGGCTCGACGGGAGAGGCACCGTCGACGGCACCGACAGCGCCTGGGGCTGGAACATCGGCTTCCTGTGGGACGCGACGCCGCAGACGCGCATCGGCGCCCAGTATCGCTCGTCGATCAGCTATCACGTCTCGGGCAACGTCAGCTTCGACTATCCCGCGCTGCCGGCCGTCCCGCCGGCGCTTGCGCCGGTGCTGGGGCTGCTCGACCAGGGCGTCAAGGGCGTTCTCGCGAACGGCGGCGTCAACGCGGACATCAAGCTGCCCGACATCGCGAACCTGTCGGTCTTCCACCGGCTGAACGACCGCTGGGATCTGATGGCCGACGTCCAGTACACGAACTGGTCGGTGTTCAAGAACCTGACCTTCGTCAGGACGACCGGCGAGGTGCTCGCGAGCACTCCCGAGAATTTCAAGGACACCTGGAAGGTCGCAGCGGGCGCGACGTACCACTACAACGATGCGTGGAGCTTCCGCGGCGGGCTCGCCTTCGACCAGTCGCCGGTCAACTCCAACGACATCACGCCGCGCTTGCCCGACGCGAACCGCGACTGGCTGACCGTCGGCACCCAGTACCGGTTCAACCGCAACCTGGCGCTCGACGCAGGCTTCGCCTACATCTTCGTCGACCGGGCTGACACCCACCAGAATGCGGGGTCCACGCCGACCTACGGCTCGATCAACGGCCATTACGACAACAACGTCACGATCCTGTCTGCACAGCTGACCTACAAGTTCTGATCGCCGCCGTTGCGGGGGCGTTGCGCCGCCCGCGACGACGCAGCAGCGACGCTGCGTCGATGTCCTGACCACGCGGCCGGGTCTTCCCGGCCGCGCGAACTTTGTCCGGCAGCGGGGGTCGCATCGGCATCGCCGTTCGCATTGTGCCGATGCCTTCCCCGATGTCTTCCCGGGTACCTGCCACGATGTCCTCCAATTCCCTGCTGGTCCGACGCGCAGCCGTCCTCGGCGCCGGCGTCATGGGTGCGCAGATTGCGGCGCACCTCGCGAACGCAGGCGTCCCGATCGTGCTGTTCGACCTCGCGACCCCCGCCGACCCCAATGCGCTGGCGCGCCGAGGCATCGATGCGCTGGCGAAACTCGAGCCGGCGCCGCTGGGTCGCAGGGATCTCGCGGCCCAGATCGATGCCGCGAACTACGAAGCCGACCTGGCGCGACTCGCGGACTGCGACCTGGTGATCGAGGCGATCGCCGAGCGGATCGACTGGAAGCGCGACCTCTACGCCAGGATCGCCCCTCATCTCGCGCCATCCGCGATCCTCGCGTCGAACACCTCCGGACTTTCGCTCGCGCAGCTCGCGGCCACCCTGCCGGCGGTTCTGCGGCCGCGCTTCTGCGGCGTGCATTTCTTCAATCCGCCGCGGTACATGCGGCTGGTCGAGCTGGTCGCGACCGCCGATACCGACAGCGCCCTGCTGGACGCGCTGGAATCCTGGCTGACGACGGCGCTGGGCAAGGGTGTGATCCGGGCCAAGGACACACCCAATTTCATCGCCAACCGCATCGGCATCTTCTCGGTGCTCGCGACGATGCGCCATGCCGACACGCTGGGACTGCGCTACGACGAGGTCGATGCGCTGACCGGCACGGCGATCGGACGACCGCGAAGCGCGACCTACAGGACGGCGGATGTCGTCGGCCTCGACACCATGGCGCACGTCGTGAAGACGATGCAGGACGCGCTTCCCGACGACCCCTGGCACGCGCTGTTCGCCACGCCGTCATCGCTCGCCGCGCTGGTGGCCAAGGGCGCGCTGGGCCAGAAGACGAAGGCCGGCTACTACCGCAAGGTCGGCCGCGACATCGAGGTGCTGGATCCCGCATCGGGCGCCTACGTCGCGAGCGGCGCAAAGGTCGCACCCGAGGTCGGCGCGATCCTGGCGCTGGAGGGCGCCCACGGGCGGTACGCGCGGCTGCGGGAATCGAGCCATCCGCAGGCGCAGTTCCTGTGGGCGATCCACCGCGACCTGTTCCATTACGCCGCGCATCATCTCGCGGCGATCGCCGACAACGTCCGCGATGTCGACCTCGCCATCCGCTGGGGATTCGGCTGGACGCAAGGCCCGTTCGAGCTCTGGCAGTCGGCGGGCTGGCGCGACATGGCCGCGTGGATCGAGTCCGACCGCGCAGCGGGGCGGACGCTGGCGGATGTCCCCCTGCCTGCGTGGGTCGGCGCGAAAGCGGTCATCGACGCCGGCGGCGTGCATGCGCGAGGCGGCGCCTGGAGCCCTGCCCGCGACGCCTTCGTCGAGCGTCCGTCCTTGCCGGTCTATCGTCGGCAGGCCTACCCCGATGCAGTGCTCGGCGAGCGCCGGGACCGCGGCACGACGATCTTCGAGACCGACGCCCTGCGCATGTGGCACCGCGAGGCCGAC
>JBLMVY010000124.1:0-6025 GCA_050256935.1 Candidatus Levyibacteriota bacterium
TTCCAGCGCAGCCTGCACCGGATGCTCGCCGAGGAGATCGTCCGCGAGCGCAATGTCATGCTGATGCTCGGGACGATGCGCGCCGAGCAGCGGCTCGCCTCGTTCCTGCTCGACCTGTCGCAGCGCTACCATGTGCGCGGCTATTCGCCCAGCGAGTTCCTGCTCCGGATGACCCGCGAGGAGATCGGCAGCCACCTCGGGCTGAAGCTCGAGACCGTGAGCCGGCTGTTCTCGCGCTTCCACCAGGACGGGCTGATCGAGGTGCACGGCCGCATCATCAGGCTTCTCGACCGCGACGCCCTGCACCAGCTGGTGCTGACGGGCTGAAAGCGTGCTGGTGCCGCTGCCGCGCCGCGCGTGCGACGCCGTCGCCGCAGCCGGCGATCAGCGCGGGGTCACCCGGACGCCATCGGTGACGGCGTCGGCCGGATAGACGATCACTCGCGCGCCCGCGTCGAGGCCGCCCTCGACCACCGCCTGCAGGCCGTTCTGCGGGCCGATCCGGACGTCCGTCCTGCGCGCCCGCCCATCGCGGACCGCGAACACCGCCCAGCCGTCGCCGTGCCGGAACAGGGCGGCCACCGGCACCCTGAGCACGCCTTCACGCCTCGCGACCAGGATATGGGCGTCGACGCGGTATCCATCGCCCAGCCGCAGCAGCGCCTGCGGGGTTGCGGTGAGGTCGATGACGACGTTGACCCGCTGCTCCTCGATTCCCAGCGCCGACACCTTGGTGAAGGCCGAAGGCTCGACCAGCCTGACCGACCCGGAGATCGCCTCGCCATCGGGGCCGGGGTCGAAGGTGACCGGCGTGCCGGCACCGATCGATTCGGCGTCGCTCGTCAGGACGTCGACGACGGCTTCCAGCGCCTGAGGGTCGCCGATCTCCAGCAGCGGCGCGCCGACTTGGACCACCGCTTCGCTCTGCTGGACGACCCGCAGCACGCGGCCGGCGACGGGCGAGCGAATCTCCCATCGCTGGCGGTCGGCGGCGCTGCCGGGTTCCCGCGCCCGTGCCAGCGCCGCGCGGGCCATTGCCAGCTCGTGCTCGGCGGCCTGGCCGTCGAACCGTGCCACCGCCAGGTCGTTGGTCCGCAGCTCGACCTCGCGCTCGGCGCGTTCGACTGCCTGACGGGAGACGAAGCCCTGGGCACCCAAGTCCTTCGCGCGCGAGAGGTCGGACTGGGCGAGTTGCAGGGCGACCGAGGCCCGGGCAACCGCCGACACGCTGGCCTGCCGGCGCGCATCGGCGGCGCCGACCCGCTCGGTGAGCTCGTCCTCGGTCCGGGTGTCGAGCAGGGTGGGGTGCGCCGGCACCAGGGTCGCCAGCAGGGTGCCCGCCTTGACCGGATCCCCCGGGTCGAGCTCGATGCGCAGCAGGCGGCCCGCGAGGGGCGCCGACACCAGATAGCGCTCGCGCACCCGCGTCTTGCCGTCCTCGTCGACGGTCTTCACGAAGGTCCCGCGCGTGACCGTGGCGACGTCGACCTTCAGGGGCTTGGGGTAGAGCACCCACGCCAGCGCGACGGCGCCGAGCGCCGCCACGACGGCCCAGAGACTCCTGCGGATCCAGACGTTCGCCATCCCCGTTTCCCGGTGCCTACTCCCGCGTCTTCAGGACGCCGACAAGATCGAGCCGGTCGATGCGCCGGCGGACGATCATCGCGCTCGCGATGCCGGCGGCGACCACCGCCAGCGCCGCGATCGCGTAGGTGCGCGGCGCGATGATCAGCGGGATCGCGATCAGGTCGCTGTGGGTCATCCGCACCATCGTCCAGGCCAGCAGGTATCCGAACAGGCAACCCAGGGGCAACGCCAGCGCCAGCTCGAACGCCAGCTCGCCCAGCAGGAACATCGAAACCTCGCCGCGGGTGAACCCGAGCACCCGCAGGCTGGCGAGCTCCCAGGAACGTTCCTGCAGCGCGATGCGCGCATTGTTATACACGACGCCCACGGCGATGACCGCCGCGAAGGCGGTGAGCACCGAGGTGAAGAAAAGCACGTTGCGCGCCGAGGTGTCGCGGAAGCTCTGCAGCGTCGCCTGCCGGCTCGCGACCGTCGCGATCCGCGGATACGACTTGAGATCGCGAAACAGCGCTCCCTCGTGCTGGCGATCGACGAGCACCGAGAACGACGACAGCGTATCCGGCTCGCCGGCGAGCCGCGTCAGCGCGCCCAGCCGCATGTAGGCGCCCAGCCCGATCAGGTCCGCCGACGTGCCGGCCACGGTCACCTCGACGCGCCTGCGCTCGCCGGTCAGGAAGTCGAGCCCGATGCGATCCCCCGGCCGCACGCCCAGCCGCCGCGCCAGGCGATCGGTCAGCAGGATGCCTTCGGGAGGGATCGGGACCGGACGCGCACTCTCGTCGAGCAGGCGGCGCAGCTCGCCGGCGGCCGGCAGGCCCGACACGACGGTCCGGTACTCGTGGTGGCCGGCAGAAAGGCGCGCCGGAATCTCCCGGGCCCCTTCGGCGCGGAGCACGCCGGGCATCCTCGCCATCTCCTGCAGCGAGCGGGCGGACATCGGCTCGGTCAGCGCGACCTCGGCGCTGGCACGCTGCGCGATCGCGAACTGGACGTCCATCATGTAGTCGATGGCGTCGCGCCAGAACAGCCCCGACACCACGATCGCCATCGCCGCCGCGATCCCCGTGGTCGTGAGCGCCGCGCGCCAGGGCCTGCGCTCCATGTTGCGAAACGTCATGCGCGCTGCCGGGGTCAGGAAGCGCCCGAGCGCCAGTCGCTCGGCGATCGCGGGACGGTAGCGTCCGGGAAAGGGTGGGCGCATCGCCTCGGCCGGGGCGAGGCGCACGGCCTTGAGCACGGCCCCGATCGCGCCCCCGACGGCCCCGATCGCGATGATCGCGGCGGCCGTGCCGAGTACCCAGGCCGGCATCCGGAAGCGGTAGGTCGGGAAGTGGAAGAATTCCGCGTAGAGGGCCGTCACCGCGCTGCCGAACCACCACCCGACGCCGATGCCCACGGCGATGCCCAGCGCGACGATGACCGCGACCTGCCGCAGGTAGTGCGCGACCAGCGCCGCATTGGCGTAGCCCATTGCCTTCAGCGCGGCGATCTGCTCGCGCTGGGTCGTGATCTGCCGGCTCAGCACGACGTTGAGCAGGAATGCGGTGACGGCGAGGAAGATCGACGGTATCAGCGTGCCGATCACCTTCCATTGGTCGATTTCCTGCGACAGGATCCGGTGCGACAGCTGCTCGTCGCGACCGTAGGCGTTGGTGCCGCCGTAGGGCTCGAGCAGCCGGTCGAGCGCGTCGATGACCGCGCGGGGATTGGCGCCGCGCGAAAGGCGCAGCGAGACGTGGTTGAACGCGCCTTCCATCGCGAAGGCCGCGCCCAGCGGCCGCCGGGGCATCCAGACGACGCCGAAGTTGCGGTCGTCGGGGAATGCGCCGCCGCGGGTCGCATAGATGTAGTCGGGTGCCAAGCCGATGCCGACGACGTGCAGCGTCTCCTTCGTGCCGTTGATGAGGGCGGTGAAGCTTCGCCCCGGGCCGAGGTGACGGGCGAGCGCAAAGCCTTCCGAGACGACCACCGACGTGGGCTCGCTGTCCTGCGGCAGCCGGCCCTGGCGGATGACCACCTGGTCGATCGGGGATTCGCCCGGTTCGGGCAGCCCGATCAGCCGGCCGACGACGGGCTCGGACACACCCGGGATGTCGAGGGTGACGTCGAAGACGACCGTCGTCCGCAGGTCGTCGACCCCCGGGATCGCGCGCAGCTTGCGCTCGAGCGGGCGCGGCGCGCGCTTCAGGTCGGCGAACACCTCGCCGAAGCGCGCCGACGCGTAGAAATCGTCGCGCGCGGAGACCAGCGACGCATAGGTGGCGAGCGAGCCGGCGAAGCCCGAGAATGCGCTGGCGACCACCAGCGCCACCGTCGCGATCTGGCTCCGCAGCTGCCACAGGTCGCGCAGCAGCTTGCGATCGATCGCCTTCACGTCGGGCCTCCGCGCCGGCAGGCCCCCGGGTCGGTCGCCGTCACCAGGAGAGCTCCGAGGCGCCGAGCTTGCGCTCGTTGGTCTCGACGCTGGCGATGCGGCCGTCGGCCAGATGCAGGACGCGGTCGGCCATGCGCGCGATGGGCGCGTTGTGGGTGATGACCACGGCCGTGGTCCCGAGCTCGCGATTGACGTCGGCGATGACCTCGAGCACCACCTTGCCCGTCGTGTAGTCCAGCGCGCCGGTGGGCTCGTCGCACAGCAGCACGTCGGGACGCTTGGCGATGGCGCGCGCGATCGCGACCCGCTGCTGCTCCCCACCCGACAGCTGGGAAGGAAAATGATTGGCGCGCGAAGCCAGCCCGACGATGTCCACCGCCTCGTCGATCGGCATCGGATGCGGCGCGATGTCGGTGACCAGTGCGACGTTCTCGCGCACGGTGAGGCTGGGGATCAGGTTGTAGAACTGGAACACGAATCCCACGTGATCGCGGCGGTAACGCGTCAGCATCGCCTCGTCGGCATGGGCGAGATCATGGTCGCGCCAGAACGCCTGGCCGCTGGAGGGGACGTCGAGACCGCCCAGGATGTTGAGCAGCGTCGACTTGCCGCTGCCCGAGGGGCCCAGCAGGACGACGAACTCGCCCTCGCGGATTTCCAGGCTGACGTCGCGCAGTGCATGCACCTCGACGTCGCCCATCCGGTAGATCTTGCAGAGGTCGCGAGCGACGAAAACCGGCAGGGCGGGACGCCCGGGATCTGACATGCGCGGTTGCCGCTGGCTCGGGTGAGGTTCCGGCGGGGTTCAGGTCACCGCGTTTTCGGCAGAGGCAGCCTCGGGCCTGTGCGGCTCGGCGATCACGCAGTCGGTGGTCAGGATCAGGCTGGCGATGGACGCGGCATTCTGCAGGCCCAGCCGCGTGACCTTGGTCGGGTCGATGATGCCCATCTCGACCATGTCTCCATAGCGATCGGTGGCTGCGTTGTAGCCGAAGTTCCCGCTCTCGGCGAGCACGCGCTGCACGACCACCGACGGCTCGATTCCGGCGTTGGTGACGATCTGCCGCAGCGGTTCCTCGAGCGCGCGGCGCACGATCTTGATGCCCTCGTCCTGCCCGAGCGTGGCACCGTGCATGCCGTCGAGCGCCTGACGGGCGCGCAGCAGCGCGACGCCGCCGCCGGGACCGATGCCCTCGGCCACCGCCGCGCGTGTCGCGTGGACGGCGTCCTCGACCCGCGATTTCTTCTCCTTGAGCTCGGTCTCGGTCGAGGCGCCCACCTTGATCAGCGCGACGCCGCCGGAGAGCCGCGCGATGCGCTCCTCGAGCTGCTTGCGATCGTAGTCGCCGGTCGTTTCATCGAGGGTCTTGCGGATCTGCGCGATGCGCGCGCGCAGCCTTTCGGGATCGCCGCCGCTGCCGATCAGCGTCGTCGTGTCCTTGTCGATCTCGATGCGCTGCGCGTGTCCAAGCTCGGCGAGGGTGACGTGCTCGAGCTTGTAGCCCGTCTCGTCGGAGATCACCGTGGCGCCGGTCAGCGTCGCGATGTCCTCCAGCATCGCCTTGCGGCGATCGCCGAATCCCGGTGCCTTGACCGCGCAGCTCTTCAGGATGCCCCGCATGGAGTTGACGACCAGCGTCGCCAGCGCCTCGCCGGTGACATCCTCGGCGATCAGCAGCAGCGGGCGGCCCTCGCGCGAGACCTGCTCCAGCACCGGCAGGAGGTCGCGGATGGTCGACACCGGCCTGTCGTGCACCAGCACGCAGGCGTTGTCCAGCACGCAGCGCTGCTTCTCCGCCTCGTTGATGAAGTAGGGCGAGAGGAAGCCACGCTCGAACTGCATGCCCTCGACCACCTCGAGCTCGTTCTCCATGCCACGGCTGTCCTCGGTCTTGATGACGCCGTTGTCCCCGACCTTCTCCATCGCCTTGGCGATCATCGCGCCGATCGACGCGTCGCCGTTGGCGGAGATGGTCCCGACCTGGGCGATCGCCTGGCTGGTGTCGCAGGGCCGCGAGCCCTTCCGAAGCGCGGTGACGACCGCATCGACCGCGGTGTCGATGC
>JBLMVY010000125.1:0-2729 GCA_050256935.1 Candidatus Levyibacteriota bacterium
CGATCCAGCTCGCGATCGCCCCGGTGTTCCTGCTGACCGGCATCGCCTCGCTGCTCGGCGTGATGGCCACCCGGCTGGCGCGGGTCATCGACCGGGCACGCGCGCTCGAGCGCGACTGGCCGTCGCTGGACGACGACGCGCGCCACGCGGCCCGCAGCGAGCTCGTGTGCCTCGAGCACCGCCGCCGGCTCGCGAGCTGGTCGATCAATTTCTGCACGGCCGCGGCGCTGGTCGTCTGCGTGGTCATCGTCATCCTGTTCATCGGCGAGTTCTTCGGCCGCAACATGCGGGTGGCGGCGGGGGCATTGTTCGTCCTGGCCATGGTCGGAGTGATCGGCGGCCTCTTCTCCTTCCTGAGGGAGGTCTACATCGCAACCCATTCCACGAGCATCGATCCCGCTCGATTCGGACTTCCTCCCCGGGGCTGAGGCGACGTCGTCCTGGCGCCGACTGCGCGCATGCCCGGGGCGCTCGCCGCGCTCGCCGCGCTCGGCGGCGCCGTCTACTGCAGCAGCGGCGATTCCGCCGATTCGATGTCGACGTGCTCGAGCACGGCCGCGCCGGCGAGCACCCGGAGGTACTGGCGCAGCGCAGTGACGAAAGCCTGGTTGCGCAGGCCGCCCGCGACGGCCGCCCGGACCTCCTCGAAAGCCGCCGCCTCGCCCGACTCCCGCGCCTGCACCTCGACGACGTGCAGGCCGAATCGGCTGTGCACCAGCTGCGGCAGCACGCCGACGTGGGCGCCGGTCTCGCGCGAGAACACCTCGCGCGCGAACTCGGGCGCGCAGTCCTCGCGCGACATCCAGCCGAGCTCACCGGCGCGGCCTGCTTCCTGGGCGGCGCTCGGGCAGTTCGACCACTCGCGCGCCGCCTCGGCGAAGGCATCCGACCCCGGCTCGGCGCAGCGCAGCGAGACCAGGAGGGCCTCGGCGCGCTTGCGCAGCGCATTGACGTCGACGCCGGGCGTCACCGCGAACAGCACGTGCCGCAGCCGCAGGCGCTCCCCGGCGCCATAGCGCTCCGGATGGGCGGCGTAGTGGCGGCGGCAGGCCTCCTCGGTGGGCTCGGGTACGGCGACCGCGCGGTCGATCAGACGCTCGATGGCCGCGGCCGCCGCGGCGCTGATGGTCCCGTCGGTCGCCGCGACGTCGCCCACCGGCAGCAGTCCCGCACGCTGCGCAGCCTGGCGCAGCAGCTCGGTGCACGCGCGCTGGCGCAGCTCCGCTGCGTCGGGCACGACGTCCGCGCCGTGCAGCGGTACGCCGTTGACGCTCGCGATCGGCGCGCTCGCCCGCATCTGCTGCGCAACGCCCGTCTCGCTCATGGCGCGGTCCTCCGGCCTTGCGGCAGCCCGACGCGGCGGCTGCGCACCAGCTGGTAGGGGCGCAGCACGTAGGCCAGCGTGCCGAAGCCGCTCCACACGTGGACCAGCCGCGTGAACGGGAACACCAGGAAGATGGTCATCCCGAGGAACATGTGCGCCTTGAACACCCAGCTCGCTCCGGCGATCATCTCGACCGCGCCCGAGCGGAAGGTGACGATGCGCTGCGCCCAGCCGGCGAGCAGCAGCATCATCGAGCCGTCGAGGTGCTGGGCCGACAGCGGGATCGTCGCGAGCCCGAGGGCGAGCTGCAGCCACAGGAGCTCGAGGATCACGATGTCGCTGGTCTTGGAGTTCTTGCGGATCCGCGCGTCGAACAGGCGCCGGTGCAGCAGCAGCGTGATGCCGATGAACGCGAGGACGCCGGCGATGCCCCCCGACACCATCGCCAGCAGCTGCTTGGAGCCGGCATCGATGAAAGGCTCGTAGACGGCGTGCGGCGTCAGCATGCCGAAGGCGTGCCCGAAGAACAGGAACAGCACGCCGGCATGGAACAGGTTGCTGCCCCATTGCAGCTGTCCGCGGCGCAGCAGCTGCGACGAATCGCTCTTCCACGTGTACTGGTCGCGGTCGAAGCGGATCAGGCTCCCGAGCAGGAACACCGTGAGGCAGACGTACGGGTAGTACCCGAAGAGCAGGGTGTCGAGCCAGTTGTTCATGCCTTGACTCCTTCGGAAAGCGCGGACTTGCGGACGAACTGGATCGGCTGCGGGACGTCGGTCAGGCCCTGGGGACGCGCCTGGCCCTGCACGCTGCAGCCGTCGAATGCCGGCGGTTCGGCCCAGGCGTCGTCGAGCGCGGGTTCTGCGGCGACCGGCACGGCTTCCGCCTTGCCGCCGGAGAACTCGATGACCGCCGCGAGCACCGATGCATAGGGGCTGCGCCGCTCGAGCAGCGCGCTGAAGACCGCGCGCAGCACGTGCTCGACCTCGCCCAGGAAGTCGCGCGCCGTGCGCCCGGGCTGCGTCGACGCGAACTGCAGGATCACCGGCAGATAGTCGGGCATCTCGCCGGGCGCAAGCCGCAGCCCCGCGCGCTCGTACATCGCGCGCAGGTCGACCAGCGCCGAACCGCGCTCGCGCGAGTCGCCATGCACGTGCTCGAACACCTGCAGCGACGTCGCGCGGCCGCGGTCGAAGGTGTCGACGTAGTCGGCTTCCGCGTCGTAGGGATCCGCCGATGAGATCCTGTGCGCGAGCGCGACGAGCTCGGCGCTGCGCGAGCGCGACAGCGCGCGATCGGCGTCGATCGCCGCGGCGATCTCGGGCAGGGCCGCGCGCAGCTCCTGGTCCGGATACTGGAGCAGGGCGGCCAGCGCGCGCAGCATCCGGCGATGGCGATGTTCGTC
>JBLMVY010000126.1:0-13818 GCA_050256935.1 Candidatus Levyibacteriota bacterium
GCCTGGCCACGGATTTCTGCGTCGCCTGGTCGGCGGTCGACGCCCGCAACTGCGGTTTCGAGGTCGTGGTGATCGCCGACGCGTGCCGCGCCATCGACACCGGCGGCTCGCTGGTCGCCGCCCGGGCGCGGATGCGCGACGCCGGCGTCGCGGAACTCAGGTCTTCGGAGCTGCCAGGTATTTCCTGAGCGTCGCGACGACTTCCGGGCTGTCCCAGTTGGCGCCGCCGGTGTAGCGACCGATCTCTCGACCCTGGCGATCGATCAGCAGGGTCGTGGGAAACGCGGTGAGCGCGAGCTCGTTGCGGACCGCGGTGGTGGAATCGACGTAGACCTTCAACGCCTTGGCGTCGATCTCGTCGAAGAAGCTTTCGACGGCAGCGCGGCCACCCCGGTCGATCGACAGCGCGACCACCTCGAAATCCGGTCCGCCCAGCGTCGCCTGCAGGCGCTCGAGCGTGGGCATCTCGTGCCGGCACGGCGGGCACCAGGTCGCCCAGACGTTGAGCAGCACCAGCTTGCCGCGGAACTGGGCGAGCCTGCGTGGCGCGCCCTTGCCGTCGACGAATGTCAGGTCCGGCACCGCGCGCGGCGCGGTCTGCGTCATGGCGGCGAACGGGTCCTGATCGAGCGCGCGGGGGCGCGCCGCAGCGGACGCCCCTGCCGAAGCGGACTGGGCGGTGGCGGCGGGCATGCCCAGCACCATCGCGCCCAGCAGGGCAGCCGCCGCGAATCCGCGGCTCCACTTCCAAAGGATCGGATCGCGACCGGGTGTCGTCATCGAGAGCCTCGCTCCTGTGCGGGAATGCCCCGCAGGCACGCCTGCCATGATACCCGGCGGGGTTTTCGGACGGAATACGGGCTCTCCGGCGCGTTTGACCTGCATCTAATCGCCCCTGGGCGAAGCACCTTAGACTTTCCCGCATGAATCGTCCCTTCCGCGTCCTCACGCCAGCCATTGCGCTGGCCGCCGTCCTGGGTGCGGCCATCGCCGTCTGGTACCTCGTCGTCGACAGGGCGGTCGGCACCTACACGGTCGTCCGGGGAGACCTGCTCCAGAGCGTCGTTGCGAGCGGCCAGGTGATCACCCCTGCCCGCTCGTCGATCGCCGCCGAGATCACCGGCCGCGTGGTGAGCGTGCCCGTCGCCGAGGGCGACACCGTCCGCCGCGGCCAGATCCTGGTCGAGCTCGACCAGACCGACGAGCGCGCGGCGCTCGCGCAGGCCCAGGCCGCGCTGGCGCAGGCGGACGCGAAGCTGCGGCAGATCCAGGAATACGCGCTGCCCGCAGCCGAGCAGGCGTTGCGCCAGGCGCAGGCGAACCTCACCCAGGCGCAACGCTCCTGGCAGCGCACCCGCGACCTGGTCGCGCAGAACTTCGTCTCGCACGCGCAGCTCGACGACGCCCAGCGCAACCTCGACGTCGCCCAGAGCCAGCTGCACGCGGCCGAGCTGCAGGTGGCGAGCGAGCGCCCCGGCGGCAGCGACTTCCTGCTCGCGCAGACCGCGCGCCGCGCCGCCGAGACGGCGATCGGCGCCGCCCAGGCCAAGCTCGACGCCACGGTGATCCGCGCGCCTGCCGACGGCGTGCTGATCGGCCGCAGCGTCGAGCCCGGCGACGTCGCCCAGGCCGGCAAGGCGCTGATGGTCCTCGCGCCCGCGGGCGAGACCCAGATCGTCGTCAACATCGACGAAAAGAACCTCGGCAAGCTGGCCATCGGCCAGAAGGCGCTGGTGTCGGCCGATGCGTTCCCGCGCGAAAGCTTCCCGGCGGAGCTCTTCTACCTGAACCCCGGCGTCGACCCGGTGCGGGGCGCGATCGAGGCGAAGCTGCGCGTGCCCCAGCCGCCGGCCTACCTGCGCCAGGACATGACGGTGTCGGTCGACATCGAGGTCGGCGTGCGCAGGAACGTTCTGATCGCGCCCGCGGACGCGGTGCACGACGCCGGCACCGCGCATCCCTGGGTGCTCGCGGTGCGGGCCGGACGCACGGTGCGCCAGCCGGTCACGCTGGGCATGCGCGGCGACGCCGCCATCGAGATCGTGGCCGGCGTCTCCGCCGGCGACGCGCTGGTGCCGGTCACCAACGGCATGGTCGTCGCGGGACAGCGCGCGCGACCCGTTCCGATCGGGGGACGGGTGCGATGAACCGCCTGCTGACCTTCGAATGGATCGCGGCGCTGCGCTTCATGCGCGACGGACTCGCGCAGACCCTGCTGATCATCGCCGGCGTGACGCTGGGCGTCGCGGTGATCACCTTCATGTCCGCGCTGCTCAGCGGCCTGCAGGCGAACCTCTTCCGGCGCACGCTCAATTACCAGGCGCAGATCGTCGTCCTCCCGCCCGAGGACGTCGCGCGGCCGCTGCGCGACACCGGCGGGGCGCGCTCGGCGGCCGTCGTCCAGCCCCGGACCCAGCGCCTGCGCTCGATCGACCAGTGGCAAAGGCTGCGGCTGCAGATCGCGAAGCTTCCCGACGTGGTCGCGATCGCCCCCGTCGTGTCGGGGCCCGGGCTCGCCATCCGCGGCGACGCCAACAAGGCGATCTCCATCATCGGCTTCGAGCCCGAGAGCTATCTGCGCATCATCGCGCTGGACGACAAGGTCGTCGCCGGCACCGCGAACCTGACGGCCTCGGACATCCTGATCGGCATCAATCTCGCCGACGACCTCGGCGCGAAGATCGGCGACAAGCTCCGCATCACGACCGCCTCCGGCGCCAGCCAGACGCTCCAGATCGCGGGCCTGTTCGACTTCGGCAACAAGGGGGTGAACTCGCGCAACGTCTACGTCACGCTGCGTGTCGCGCAGAGCCTGCTCGACGTCGCCGGCGGGGTCACCAGCCTCGACATCAACGTGGCCGACCCGTTCATCGCCGAGCAGGTCGCGCAGACCATCCAGGCGCAGACCGGCCTGCAGGCGGACAGCTGGATCAAGACCAACGAGCAGTTCTTCTCCGCGATCTCGGCGCAGACGCTGTCCAACTACTTCATCCGCTTCTTCGTCGCCCTGACCGCCGCCCTGGGCATCGCCAGCGTGCTGGTCGTCTCGGTCGTGCAGAAATCGCGCGAGATCGGAATCCTGCGCGCGATGGGGACCAGCCGCGGGCAGATCCTGCGCCTGTTCCTGATCCAGGGCGCGGTGATGGGCCTCGCGGGCTCGCTGCTCGGATCGGTGCTCGGCTTCGTGTTCCTGAACTTCTGGCGGGGCATCGCCCGCAATCCCGACGGGACGCCGATGTTCGTCGTCAGCTTCGAGCCGCAGCTCTTCCTCTATGCGGCGGGCGGCGCGACCCTGGTCGGCATCCTCGCGGCGATGGTCCCGGCGCGGCGCGCCGCGCGTCTCGATCCGGTGGTGGCGATCCGTGGCTGAGACCGCGGCGGCCGACGGCCGCGTCCTGCAGCTTGCCGGCGTGCGCAAATCCTACGGCGCCGGCACCACGGCCGAGTTCGAGGTGCTGCACGGCATCGACCTCGAGCTCGCGCGCGGCGAGTTCGCGGCGCTGATCGGACCGTCGGGATCGGGCAAGAGCACGCTGCTCAACCTGATCGGCCTGCTCGACCGGCCGAGCGCGGGAACCGTCCGCATCGCCGGCGAGGAGTCCGCGAGCCTCGACGACCGGCAGCTGACGCGGCTGCGGGGACGCACGATCGGCTTCGTCTTCCAGTACCACTACCTGCTGCCCGAATTCACGGCCCTGGAGAACGTCATGATGCCGATGCTCGCCGCCCGCGGACGGCCCGATGCGCGGATGCGGCAGACGGCTGCGGATCTCCTCGCGCAGGTGGGGCTCGGGCCGTGGCAGGACCACAACGCCAACGACCTCTCCGGCGGACAGCAGCAGCGGGTGGCCATTGCGCGGGCGCTGGCGATGCAACCGACGCTGGTGCTGGCCGACGAACCCAGCGGCAACCTCGACACCGCGTCCGCCGACGCGGTGTTCGACCTCCTGCGCTCGGTCAACGAGGGTCTGGGCACGACCTTCCTGATCGTCACCCACGATCCGCGACTGGCCCGCCGCTGCGACCGCATCGTCGAGCTCGTCGACGGCAGCATCGTGGCCGATCGCACCAATCCGGACCCCGTGCGGCGCCAGGCCGCGATCGAGACCATGCCCGCGCGCGCGCCCTAGCCGCAGGACCGGGCGATAGCCTCCGGAGGCCGGACACCATGCCGCTGCAGAACCTGCTGATCGCCACGGCGCTGGACGAGATCGCCGATCGGCTGGAGATCCAGGACGCCAATCCGTTCCGGGTCCGTGCCTACCGCAACGCGGCGAGGACGGTGGGTGAATTCCAGCGCGACCTGAAGTCGGTGTTCGAGCACGGCGAAGCGCTGCCACGCCTCCCGGGCATCGGCGCCGATCTCGCCGGCAAGATCCGGGAGCTCGCGCTGACCGGCCGTTGCGACCTGCTCGACCACTTGCGTGCCGAGATGCCGGCGTCGATCACCGAGCTGCTGAAGGTCCCGGGGCTCGGTCCCAAGCGGGTGCGCACGCTGTGGCACGACCTGGGGGTGCAGACTCCCGAGCAGGTGCTGCGCGCGGCCCGGGACGGGCGCATCGCCGCCCTGCACGGCTTCGGTGACAAGACCCAGCGCAGCATCGAGGCGGCGGTGACGGGGCAACTGTCCAAGGAGCGGCGGATCAAGTTCGCCGTCGCGGCCGAATACGCCGACGCCCTCGTCGGCTGGATGCAGCGCATCCCGGGTGTCGACCAGGTCGTGGTCGCCGGGAGCTTCCGACGCATGCGCGAGACGGTCGGCGACCTCGACGTCCTCGCCACCGGCCGCGACGGCGCGCGCATCGTCGAGGGCTTCACCGCCTACCCCCAGGTCGCACAGACGCTGGCACGCGGCTCGACGCGGGCGAGCGTGCGCCTCCGCGGCGGCCTGCAAGTGGACCTGCGCGTGGTCCCTACCGAGAGCTTCGGGGCCGCCCTGCTGTATTTCACCGGATCCAAGGCCCACAACATCGCCTTGCGCCGGCTGGCCCAGGACAAGGGTCTCAAGATCAGCGAATACGGGGTGTTCAAGGGGGCGCGACGGATCGCCGGGGCGACCGAGCAATCGGTCTACGATGCCGTCGGATTGCCGTTCATTTCGCCGGAGTTGCGAGAGGATCGCGGCGAGATAGAAGCAGCGCGCGCCGGCCGCCTGCCGCCACTGGTCGAGCTCCGGGACCTGCGCGGCGACCTTCACGTCCACACCGATGCGACCGACGGCAGGAACACCCTCGAGGAGATGGTCGAGGCGGCGCGTGCGCTCGGCCTGGGCTACGTCGCGATCACCGAGCATTCGCGGCGGCAGACGATGTCGCACGGCCTCGACCCGCAGCGGCTCGCCCGTCAGGGTTCGGCCATCGCGCGCCTCAATGCGCGCCTGCGCGGCATCCGCGTGTTGCGCGGCATCGAGGTCGACATCCTCGACGACGGTGCGCTGGATCTCCCCGACGTCGCCCTCGCGACGCTGGACATCGTGATCGCGGCCGTACACAGCCGCTTCAACCTCAGCCGTGCCGAGCAGACGCGGCGGATCCTGCGCGCGCTCGAGCATCCGCAAGTCAGCGTGCTCGCGCATCCCAGCGGGCGCCTGATCGGCGAGCGCGAGCCCTACGACGTCGACATGCTGCAGGTCCTGCGCAAGGCGAAGGCAACGGGCGTGCACCTGGAGCTCAACGCCCATCCCGAGCGCCTCGACCTCACCGATACCTGGTGCCGGATGTGCAAGGACGAAGGCGTGCTGGTGGCGATCGATTCCGACGCCCACCGCACGCAGGAGTACGCCAACCTGCGCTACGGCATCGGCCAGGCCCGTCGCGGGTGGCTCGCCCGCGACGATGTTCTGAACACGCGGCCGCTGTCCAAGCTGCTGCCGCTGCTGCGGCGCGCCGGCAAGTCCCGGTAGCGCGCCCGCCGACGGGCACCGGGCGCGACGACGCGGAGGGACGTCGACCCTCAACCCTTGATGCAGGCGACGGGGGCGACGCGCGCCACCTTGCGGGCGAGTCCCGCACGTTCCGCCGCATCGACGACCGCAGCGATGTCCTTGTAGGCGAGCGGCGCCTCCTCGGCGACACCGCGCATCGACGGACTGCGGATGACGATGCCGCGGGCGGCCAGGTCGTCGACGACCTTGCGGCCGCCGAACTTGCGCGTCGCCTCGTGGCGGCTCATGCTGCGGCCCGCGCCGTGGCAGGCGGAGGCAAACGCCGCCTTCGCGCCCTGCGCGGTGCCCGCAAGGACGTAGGATGCGGTCCCCATGCTGCCACCGATGAGCACCGGCTGGCCGGTCGCATAGAACGCCAGCGGCAGATCGGGATGGCCGGGCGCGAATGCGCGCGTCGCGCCCTTGCGATGCACGTACAGCTTGCGCGGCCTGCCGTCGACGACGTGGGTCTCGAGCTTGCAGGTGTTGTGCGAGACGTCGTAGAGCAGGTCGAGCCTGGCGCCGGGAACGACGGCGTGGAAGGCGCGCCGCGTCATCTGGGTGAGGATCTGGCGGTTGGCCAGCGCGCAGTTGATCGCGGCGCGCATCGCGCCGAGGTAGCGTTCGCCCAGCGCCGAATGGATCGGTGCGCAGGCGAGCTCGCGGTCGGGAAGCACGATGCCCGCGTCCCTGGCGCCGATCGCCATCTCGCGCAGGAACTCGGTCCCGATCTGGTGCCCCAGCCCGCGCGAGCCGCAGTGGATGCTGACGACCACGTCGTCGACCGCGAGGCCGAAGGCATCGGCGATCGCGTGGTCGTAGACATCGGTCACCCGCTGGACCTCGAGATAGTGGTTGCCCGAGCCCAGCGTGCCCATTTCGTCGCGCTGGCGGCGCTTGGCCGCCTCCGAGACCTGGCGCGGATCGGCGCCGGCCATCCTGCCGTGCTCCTCGATGCGCTCGAGATCCTCGGGCGTCCCGTAGCCCTGCGCGACGGCCCAGCTCGCACCCCCGCGCAGCATCGCGTCCATCTCGTCGCCGGACAGCCGCAACGCCCCGGTGCTGCCGACCCCGGCCGGGATGCGCTCGAACAGGGTCTCGGCCAGCACGCGCTTCACCGGCTCGACCTGCGCCAGCGTGAGCCCGGTGCGCAGCATGCGCACCCCGCAGGAGATGTCGAAGCCCACGCCGCCGGCCGAGACGACCCCGCCTTCGTCGGGATCGAACGCGGCGACGCCTCCGATGGGAAAACCGTAGCCCCAGTGGGCATCGGGCATCGCGAACGACGCCTTGACGATGCCCGGGAGCATGGCGACGTTGGCGACCTGCTCGGGAACCTTGTCGTCCATGTCGCGAATCAGCGCCTCGTCGGCGTAGAGGACGCCCGGGACGCGCATCGCCCCGCCCATCGGCAGCTGCCATTCGCATTCGTCGATCCGGACCAGCCGCGCGGGATCCATGGTCAGCGATCCTTCATACGTCGACGACGCATTGTGCGACCCAGGCCCCGTCGTCGCGCTGCGCGACCGACAGCGCCGTGTAGGTCGCCCCCTTGATCTCGACCGCCGGCTGGTGGCGCTCGCGATCGACGGGCTCGCCCCAGGCCTTCGCCGTCAGCGCATGCCCGACGATGGAGAGCTCGAAACGGCTGAACAGCAGATCGTGGGTCGCCATCGCGTAGATCACCGCGTTGAGCCAGTCGGCGAGCAGCAACTCGACATCCGGGGCCTCGCAGCGCAGGTCGACCGGAATCCGCGGCGCGACGCAGGCGGGGTCGGCGACCACCGCGGTCAGCGCCAGCGCGGCCTGCTCGAAGGCTTCCGCCTGGGTCGAACCGATTCCCCGCACGCCGATGTCGGCGCCGTGCGCGAAGTGTTCCCAGGCCACGTCGTCTCCCGCCCTCCCCGCGACAGACTCTATACTCAGTCGCCCATTCGTGGAACCGCACATGGCCAGCCCCGTCCTGCTCACCGATCTCTACGAACTGACGATGCTGCAGGCGTACCACGCCGAGCGGATGAACGGCCGCGCGGTGTTCGAGCTGTTCATGCGTGCCCTGCCGCCGACGCGCAATTTCCTGCTTGCCGCCGGGCTCGCGCAGGTCGTCGACTACCTCCTCACGCTTCGTTTCGACGACGAGGATCGCGCCTGGCTCCGCTCGACCGGCCGGTTCACCCCGGCGTTCGTGGAATCGCTCGCCGACCTGCGCTTCACCGGCGACGTCGACGCGATGCCCGAAGGCAGCGTGTTCTTCCCCGACGAGCCGATCCTGCGCATCGCCGCACCGATGCGCGAAGCGCAGCTCGTCGAGAGCCGGGTGATGAACCTCGTGCATTACCAGACGCTGGTCGCGAGCAAGGCGGTCCGCTCGGTGCTGGCCGCTCCCGGGCGCCTGCTGGTCGACTTCGGCCTGCGGCGCTCGCACGGGGCCGAGGCGGGGCTGCTGTCGGCCCGCGCAAGCCATCTCGCCGGATACGGCGGCACCGCGACGGCCGAAGCCGGGCGCGCCTTCGGCATCCCGGTCTACGGCACGATGGCCCATTCCTACGTGCAGGCACATGCCGACGAGATCGAGGCCTTCGAGCGCTTCGCCCTGGCGCAGCCGGACAACGCGATCCTGCTGATCGACACCTACGACACCGAGCGCGCTGCCCATCGCGTGGCCGAGCTCGCGCCGCGACTGGCGTCGCGGGGGGTTTCCGTCAAGGGGGTGCGCATCGACAGCGGCGACCTCGGCGAGCACGCACGGCGCGTGCGCGCGATCCTCGACGCGGCGGGACTGGCGTCGATCACCATCTTCGCGAGCGGGAACCTCGACGAATACCGGCTGCGCGATCTCGTCGGGCAGCATGCGCCGATCGACGGATACGGCATCGGCACGCGGATGAACACCTCGGCCGACGCACCCTATCTCGACTGCGCGTACAAGCTGCAGGAATACGAGGGCCAGGCGAGGCGCAAGCGTTCCGAGGGCAAGGCGACCTGGCCCGGCCGCAAGCAGGTGTGGCGCCGGGTCGCCGCGGACGGATCGTTCGAGCGCGACACCCTGCGCCTCGCCGGGGAGGCCGGTGACGGGACGGCGCTGCTGGCGCCGGTGATGCGCGACGGCCGCCTCGTCGAAGCCTTGCCGACCCTCGCCGCGTCGCGGGCGCACGCCCGGGCGCAGGTCGCGGCGCTGCCTGCGCGCCTCGCATCGCTCGACCCGGCCGAGCCCTACGCGGTCGAGTTTTCCGCCGCACTGCACGCGCTGGCCGCCGAGGTGGACCGCCGCACCTGAGTCCGCACGGACTTCCTTGGGTATTGGTGGGCATTGCGAAGGCGTTTGACTTCGGTCAACCCCCGCCGACCTGCGGCGGCTAGCATGGCTCGGTCCTGCCCCGACGCGTGCACCTTCATCCGGCGTGCCCTTGACCTCCGACACGATGCTGCTGCCGGCATCGCAACTGCGTCGCAGCTGCGATCTCGCGTCCCTGCCCTTCGCCACGACGGACGCCCTCGACGACCTGTCCGAGCCTTTCGGGCAGGAGCGCGCGCGACAGGCGAGCGAGTTCGGCATCGGCATCCGGCGGCCCGGCTACAACCTGTTCGTGCTCGGGCCCTCCGGCGCCGGCAAGCAGACGCTGCTGCGCGAGATCATCGGGCTGCAGGCGGTCACGCAGGCCCGGCCCCCGGACTGCTGCTATGTCTTCGATTTCGAGCACCCGCACCGGCCGCGCGCGCTGCGACTGCCCGCCGGGCGCGGCGCCGCGCTGCGCGCGGACATGCGCAGGCTGATCGAGGAGCTGCTGGCCGCGATTCCCGGCGCCTTCGACAGCGACGAGTACCGCGCCCGGATCGACCAGATCAATGCCGAGATCGCCGAGCGCAACGAGCAGGCACTGTCGCGCCTCACCGGCGTCGCCGCGAGCGACGGCATCGCGCTGATCCGGACCCCGACCGGATTCTCGCTGGCGCCGACCAAGGAAGGCGAGGTCCTGACCACCGAGCAGTTCGAGGCGCTGCCTCCCGAGCGCCAGGCTGCCATCGAGAAGGCGATGGCGTCGCTGCAGGAGCGCCTCGACCAGCTGATCCACGAGGCGTTGCGCTCGCGCAGGAAGCAGCGCGAGCGGGTGCGCGAGCTCAACCGCGACGTCGCGCGCTCCACGGTCGGCGTGCTGACCGAGGACCTGAAGCAGCGCTATGCGGACCTGCCGGAAGTCCTCTCCCACCTCGCCGCGGTCGAGCACGACGTCATCGAGAACATCGACGACTTCCGCCGCGCGAGCGAGCTGCAGGGCCAGCCTGCCGGCGGGCCGGACATGCAGCCGCCTTCGTTCCGGCGCTACGAGGTGAACCTGCTGCTCGACCACCAGCACCTCGAGGGTGCCCCGCTGGTCTTCGAGGACAACCCGACCTACCAGAACCTCCTCGGCCGCATCGAGCACATCGCCCAGTTCGGCGCGCTGATCACCGACTTCACGCTGATCAAGGCGGGAGCGCTGCACCGCGCCAACGGCGGCTACCTGCTGCTCGATGCCCACAAGCTGCTGACCCAGCCGTTCGCGTGGGAAGGCCTGAAGCGCGCGCTGACCACGGGCAGCCTGCGCATCGATTCGCTGGCGCAGATGTACAGCCTGGTCAGCACGATCTCGCTCGAGCCCGAGCCCATCCCCCTCGACGTCAAGGTCGTGCTCTTCGGCGAGCGCATCTGGTACCAGCTGCTGTTCGAATACGACCCCGACTTCGGCGAGCTGTTCAAGGTCGCCGTCGATTTCGACGACGAGCTCGAGAGCAACGCGACGAACCAGGCGCTGTGCGCGCGGCTGATCGCGACCATCGGGCGCCGGCAGGCACTGCTGCCGCTGACCCGCGCCGCGGTCGCCCGGGTCATCGAGCAGCGCGCCCGCGACGTCGAGGACAACGAGCGCATCTCGGCCCACATGCAGAGCCTGGTCGACCTGCTGACCGAGGCCGATTTCATCGCCAGGCACGGCGACCAGCGGCAGATCGACCGCGGGCACGTCGATGCGGCGATCCGCGAGCAGCAGCTTCGCGCCGGGCGCATCGCCGAGCAGATGCGCCAGTCGATACTGCGTGGCACGCTGATGATCGACACCGCGGGCAGCAAGACCGGTCAGGTCAACGGCCTCGCCGCCTTCTCGGTCGGGGGCAAGCTGTTCGCACATCCGACCCGCATCACCGCGAGCACCCGTGTCGGCGACGGCCAGGTCATCGACGTGCAGCGCGAGGTGCAGCTCGGCGGCCCGATCCACTCCAAGGGCGTGCTGATCCTGTCGTCGTTCCTCGCCGCCCGCTTTTCGGGGCGCAACCCGCACTCGCTGCGGGCGAGCATCGTCTTCGAGCAGGTGTATTCCGAGGTCGAGGGCGACAGCGCGTCGGCAGCGGAGCTCTGCGCGCTGCTCTCGTCGCTGTCTGGCGTTCCCATCCGGCAGTCGATCGCCATCACCGGCTCGGTCAACCAGTACGGCGAGCTGCAACCCATCGGCGCGGTCAACGAGAAGATCGAGGGATTCTTCGACGTGTGCAAGGCGCGCGGCGGCGGCGTCCACGCCGTGGTGATCCCCCGCGCCAACGTCAAGAACCTGATGCTCCGCGACGACGTGGTCGAGGCCGCGGGTCGCGGCGAATTCGAGGTCTACGCCGCCTCGACCATCGACGACGCGATCGAGATCCTCACCGGCGCGACCGCCGGAGAGCGCTCGGAGCTCGGCGACTTTCCCGCGGGCTCGCTCAATCGCGCGGTGGCCGAGCGTCTCGACCAGTACTCGACCATCCGGCAGTCGTTCGGCATGCCGCCGGCGAACGTGCGCGGGACTGCCGGAGCGCGGGCCCGGCGCAGATGAGCCCGACCTCCACCCTAAGCCGCAGGCCGCGGCCGTCGCGCGTGCTGCTCGCCACCGAATCGAGCAGCGACGCCAGGTTCGCGGTCGAGGCCGGGATCGGGCTCGCCGCGGCGACCGGCTCATGCCTCGAGGGCGTATTCATCGAGGACGCAAATCTGGTTCGCCTCGCGCGCCTGCCGTTCGCCATCGAGACCAGCACCCTGACCGGCACCAAGCGCGCGTTCGCCAGCGAGGAAGTCGAGCGCGCGCTGCGTGTCGAGGCGGCGCGCGTCGAGGAACTGATCGCCCGCTCCGCCACGCATGCGCGCGTCGCGTGGTCGTTCCAGGTCATGCGCGGCCCGCTGATCGCGGCCGTCGGCGCGCAGCGCGCCGAGCTTGCGCTGATCGCCACCAATCCGTCGCGCCTCGGGCCGGCGGCCTCGCCGTCGGCATTGCGCCCGATCGCGGTTCTCTTCGACACCTCGGTCGCCGGCTGGCGCGGCATCGAGGCGGCGAGCCAGCTCGCCCGGTCGCTGCGGCGTGCGTTGCTGCTGCTGATTCCCATGACCGGACCCATTGCGCCGGAGCAGCTCGCGCAGGAAGCGGCAGCCTGGCAGCATCGCGAGGGTGTGGCCGGCTCGGTGGTCCGGATCCACGGCGACACTGCCTCGATGATCACCGCGCTGCGGACCCATCGCAGCGCCTTGCTGACGCTGCCTGCGCCGGAGCTCGGAACCCTCGCCTTCGATCTCGCGCAACTGCTGATCGAGCTGTCGTGTCCGCTGATGATCGCCCGCTGAGCGATCGACGACAGGAGAACGAGGCCGCCCTGCGCCTGCTGGGCGTCGCCTCCGCGATGCTGGAGGAACTGCGCCCCGGCGCGCCCGCACGCATGCCGCGCCTCGACGACGCCATCGAGCGGGACCTGGGCTTCGACAGCCTGTCGCGCGTCGAGCTGGTGCTGCGCATCGAGAAGGCTTTCGGCGTCCGCCTGCCCGAAGGACTGGCGACGTCCGCCCGCACGCTGCGCGATCTGCTCGATGCGACCCGCGAGGGCCAGCCCCGCGCCGCGCCCGCCACGCCGACACCCCGCGCATCGCCACCCGAAATCGTCGCCGGGGCGCCGGACGATGCGCGCACGATGGTCGAAGCCTTCCGCTGGCACGTCGAGCGCCATCCCGAACGCGAGCACATCGCGCTCCTCGACGGCGACCAGATCGGCGAGACGCTCTCCTACGTCCGGCTGTGGTCCGACGCGGGTGCCGTGGCCGCGGGCCTCGCCGCCCGGGGCATCGGCGCCGGCGACACGGTCGCGATCATGCTGCCGACGGGCAGCGGCTTCTTCCAGGCGTTTCTCGGCGCGATGCGCATCGGCGCCATTCCCGTGCCCATGTACCCGCCGCTGCGCTGGTCGGAGATCGAGGAGCACGTGCGCGGACGCGCGGCCATCCTCGCCAATTCGCGGGCCCGCGTGCTGGTGACGGTCCCCGAGGCGATGTTCGTCGGCCGCATCGCCGGCGCGAAGCTGCCGGGCCTGCACGAGGTCCTGAGCGTCGACGAGCTGCGCGGCAACGGCGTCGCCGGCGGCGGGCTGCCCGCGGGCATCGCGGCACCGGCGCTCGCCGGACGCGACACGGCGATGCTGCAATACACGTCCGGCAGCACGGGCGACCCCAAGGGGGTCGTCCTGAGCCACGACAACCTGCTCGCGAACATCCGCGCGATGGGCGCGGCCGCGGCGGTGAGCTCGCGCGATCGCTTCGTCAGCTGGCTGCCGCTCTACCACGACATGGGCCTGATCGGCGCGTGGCTGGGGACGATGTACCACGGGGTTCCACTGGTGCTGATGGCCCCGACCGATTTCCTGTCGCGGCCCGCGCGCTGGCTGTGGGCGATCCACCGGCATCGCGCGACCATTTCGGCGGGACCCAATTTCGCCTACGAGATCGCCGCGTCCAAGGTCAGCGACGAGGACCTGCAGGGACTGGACTTGAGCTCCTGGCGCCTGGCGTTCAACGGGGCGGAGCCGGTTCGCGCAGCCACGCTCGAGCGCTTTGCGGCGCGCTACGCCCG